>NZ_JACHIF010000009.1 GCF_014203045.1 Prosthecobacter dejongeii | reverse complement strand
CTGCCCCGCAAAAAACGCCCCTGGATGGACGCCATCTTTAGCAAAATCGAGACTCTAACCGCACCTCTGGTCTACTCTACTGCATAGTCCGGGTTAAAGAGATCGTGAATTCACGACATAAAAAACGCCGATTGCGGAAGGCGCAATCGGCGTTGTGAAGGGGAGACGTTTTAAAACTTAGCGCCAGGAAACGATGTCGTCTTTGGTGAATTCCTGCTTGTCTGGGCCGAAGCTGTAGATGGCAGAAGAAGCGCTCAGATATTCAGGAGCTTTGCCAGAGATGATCTGGTCATTGCTGTTTTTGTCAGGGTTTTCCAGGCGATTGTCGTAGTTGGTGTCGAGCAGCACTTTGTAAGGCAGGCCCCAAGTGTCCACCAGCTGGACTGCTGCGCCATCACCGCTGCCACCACTCGGATCAATGATGCCGAACTGATTATTTTTGGCGTTAGGCAGATCAATGAATTTGATCTTGCGAGGGTTCATGTTGGTGGTGCCACCGCTGGTATCCACATTCGCCATGAGGATGTTCACCATGGTCGAAGAGGTGCCGTCTGTGAGGAATGGCTGCATGTCTGTATCACCACCTGCACCGATGTCGTTCGGATCAACCGGGAAGCGATTGTATTCCGTGCGGTAATGGCCAATGGCGACTTGGAGGTCCTTCAAAGTGGCTTTGATTTTCAGCTCTTGAGCTTTGCGCATCACAATGTTTGTGGCTGGGACCGCTAGAGAAACAAGGATGGCGATGATGACGATGACGACGAGGAGTTCGATCAACGTGAAGCCGCGACGAAGCAGAGACGAGGTGGATAGGGGGGGTATTTTCATGGGATCAAAGAGAAGAGGTTTGGGTCAGTGGCGGGCATTTGCAGTTAGGTGCAAGCACCTCCGAAAGATGATTTTATGTTAAATCAAAAAGCGAGCCTAACGTCAATACGGGATGATCAGAACGTTGACGTTTGGCAGCCTTCGGCGTGTCACGTTTGGCGTTATGCCGCATCCCTCAAAGGCCACGTCCGAGATGCCTCGCCAACTTTTCATTGTCAACTAATGCTTGCATCCTATAATCGAAAGACAATTATCGGCGCTCAGTCTCAAACAACAAAACCAAACAAGCCCCGATTATAACAACAACCTCTATGGCAAAAACAGCGAGCAAAGGCACCAAGGCAGTGAAATACGTTTATTCCTTCGGAGCAGGAAAAGCGGATGGAGATGGCTCCATGAAACCCCTGCTCGGCGGTAAAGGTGCAAACCTCGCAGAGATGAGCCGCATTGGCCTTCCAGTGCCTCCCGGATTCACGATCACGACAGAAGTCTGCACGTACTATTACGACCACAAGCGCACCTACCCGGTGGAACTGCAGAAGCAGATGGAAGCGGGTGTGGCTGCCATGGAGAAAATCATGGGTGCCAAGTTTGGTGATGCCAAAGGCATGCCACTCCTCGTCGCAGTGCGCTCTGGTGCACGTGACTCCATGCCAGGCATGATGGACACGATTTTGAACCTCGGTCTGAACGATCAAACGGTTCTCTCGCTCGCTTCCGTGACGAAGAATGAGCGCTTCGCTTGGGACTGCTATCGCCGTTTCATCCAGATGTATGGTGACGTGGTGCTGGGCGTGCAGAAGCGTGAAGGTGAAGACCATGAGCCTTTCGAGACCGTCATCGAAGAGTATAAACATAAAGTTTATCACAAGGACATCGTGGACAGCGACCTGACCGCCGCTGACCAACAGGAACTCGTCCGCCTGTTCAAAGAACTCGTCAAAGAGCGCACGGGTAAAGTGTTCCCGAACAGCCCTTGGGACCAGCTTCGCGGTGCCGCTGGCGCTGTGTTCGGTTCCTGGATGAATGACCGCGCGATCGTTTATCGCCGCAAATACGGCATCCCTGCCGAGTGGGGTACCGCCGTCAACGTGCAGGCCATGGTGTATGGTAACACAGGTGATGACTCCGGTTCCGGTGTGGCCTTCACCCGTAACCCAGCCAACGGTGCTGACGAATTCTACGGTGAGTTCCTCATCAATGCTCAGGGTGAAGACGTCGTCGCCGGCGTGCGCACTCCAGAGCCAGTGCTGAAGCTGAAGGAAGTGATGCCAAAGTCCTACGCAGAATTGCTGAAGGTCCGTGCGACCCTCGAGAAGCACTTCAAAGACGTGCAGGACGTGGAGTTCACCATCCAGCAGGGCAAGTTGTTCATGCTTCAGACCCGTAACGGCAAGCGTACCGCTGCTGCCGCTCTGAAGTTCTCCATCGACATGGTGAAGGAAAAACTCATCGATTGGGAAACCGCAGTTCTGCGTAACCCAGCCGATCAGCTGGACCAGCTTCTGGCCCCGATCTTCGACGTCGCTGACGTGAAGAAGGCCAAGGCCATCGCCACCGGTCTGCCAGCCGGCCCTGGTGCCGCCTCCGGCAAGATCTACCTCAACGCTGACCGCGCCGTCATCGCTGAGCAAAAGGGTGAAAAAGTCCTCCTTGTTCGTAACGAAACCAGCCCGGAAGATCTTCGCGGCATGATCGCTGCTGAAGGCATCCTCACCGCTCGCGGTGGTGTGTCCTCCCACGCGGCTCTCGTTGCTCGCCAGATGGGCAAAGTTTGTATCTGCGGTGCTGCTGCACTGGAGATCGACTATGATGCGAAGACCGTTACCGTTGCAGGCCAGACCTTCAGCGAAGGCGAATTCCTTTCCATTGATGGTACCAGCGGTATCGTCTATGCAGGCCAGTTGAAGACCGCCCCTTCGGAAATCATCACCGGCATGATCGGTGGCGACAAGGCCGCTCAGGCCACGGAGAAGTTCAAGAGCTTCAACCAGCTCATGAAGTGGTGCTCCCAGGCGACTCGCCTGCAGGTCCGCACAAACGCTGACAATCCCGAGCAGACCCAGAATGCGATCGCTTTCGGTGCTCAGGGCATCGGCCTCACCCGCACAGAGCACATGTTCTTTGAAGGTGACCGCATCGACGCCGTCCGTGAAATGATCTTGGCTGAAACCGTGGAAGCCCGTAAGGCTGCCCTGTCCAAGATCCTTCCTTACCAGCGTGAAGACTTCATCGGCATCTTTGAAGCTCTCAAAGGCCTGCCAGCTACCATCCGTCTGCTCGACCCACCTCTTCATGAGTTCGTTCCTCATGACGAGAAGTCCCAGGCTGACCTCGCGAAGAAGCTCGGCATCACCACGGAGAAAGTGGTCTCCCGTGTGAACGCTCTTCATGAGTTCAACCCGATGCTGGGCCACCGCGGTTGCCGTCTTGGCATCGCCTACCCAGAAATCACTGAGACCCAGGCCCGCGCCATCTTTGAAGCGGCAGCTGAAGTCCAGAAGAAGGGCATCAAGGTGAAGCCTGAAGTCATGATCCCGCTGGTCGGCTTCAAGAAGGAACTGGATCTCCAGGTCGCCATCGTTCATGACGTGGCTGCCCAGGTGCAGAAAGAGAAGAAGGTGAAGCTGAGCTACAGCGTCGGCACCATGATCGAAGTGCCACGTGGCGCTCTGACCGCCGACGAAATCGCTCACACCGCTGAGTTCTTCAGCTTTGGCACCAACGATCTTACCCAGACCGCTCTCGGCATCAGCCGTGACGACATGGGCAATTTCTTGCTTCCATACACGGAGAATGAAATCTTCAAGAAGAACCCCTTTGCTAGCCTCGACCAAACCGGCGTCGGCCAGCTCGTCAAGATCGCCATTGAGAAAGGCCGCGCCACGCGCCCAGACATCAAACTGGGCATCTGCGGTGAGCATGGTGGTGATCCGGACAGTGTGAAATTCTTCCACTCGGTCGGTCTTAGCTATGTCAGCTGCAGTCCTTTCCGTGTCCCGGTTGCTCGCCTTGCCGCTGCGCAGGCTGCGATCGAGGAAAAGCGCGCCGCCGCTAAGGCAGGTGCCCCAACGAATGTCCGTAGTGGCAGCGCTGCTGCTCCTGCGGCAAAACAAACAAACAAAGCAACCAACAACAACAAGAGGAACACTAATATGGCTAAGAAAGCTGCAAAGAAAGCCGCCGCTAAGAAGGCTGCTCCTGCGAAGAAGGCTGCCGCCCCTGCAAAGAAGGCCGCTCCTGCTAAGAAAGCTGCCCCTGCGAAGAAGGCCGCTCCAGCCAAGAAGGCTGCTGCACCAGCTAAGAAAGCTGCTGCTCCTGCCAAAAAGGCTCCAGCCAAGAAGGCCGCTAAAAAGGCTGCTAAGAAGTAATTAGGCGGGTCTCATTGGAGGCCCACATACCACGGTGAAGTGATTCGCCACTAAAAGCCCTGTGAGGTATCCCCTCACAGGGCTTTTTCATGCTCCGAATCTGTGCCTCTTTGGTCTGGCTCTGCCTCGATTGATTCGGGCCCAAATCCACCGCTCGGCGTAAAAGTGCTTCTCCGAGGACATGAGTCTTGCCACCATCTTCCCAGAAGTTTAGAGAAGCAAACCCAGTCCTCAGTCCTCCCGTTCTGGACGCATCTGAAAGATTCCATGCCGCACTTCCCCCCGGGATATCTATGGAGACACCCGGGGTTTTCGGTCGTGCGTCTTACATTTCAGGTGGCATCCAGCTTTCCAGCTTGCTGACTTCGGCTTTGGCTCGGGAACTTACGGGGATGCCCCAGGCGTCAAAGAAGGGCCCGAGATTGCGGTTTACGATCTTGGAATAACGGACGAGGAACTGGTCGCGCTTATCATCGTCGCTCTGGGGTAGAGGACCGAACTTGGCATCGGCAAAGCTGTAGAGATACCCGCGCCAGCTTTCCCAACCAAAGGCCTGGACTAACTGAATGTAAGTATGCAGAGCCAAGAAAGGATCGCTCTTCCACGTGGCCCATTTATCGGAGGCTTGTTTGATTTTAGTGAGGTTCTCTTTTCGCCTTTCCGGAGTGATGGCGGTGTGGCCGATGAGCCAGTCTTTTTTCAGCACGGCTTCATACACATACATGCCCAGCACGTTGTTGGTGACCTCGCCCGTGCCGTCAAACGTGAAGTGACCACGCTGATGGTTATGCCCGATTTCGTGATGATATCCCCAGCCTGGAAATTTGATGCGGTTGTAGGTCACCATTTCCAAAGCCTCTGGAACATGTAGCATAATGGGGTAGCCACTGTGCATGAAGCCAGCGCTGATTTGCACATCGGCTACCATGCGTTCGGGGCGTTTACGCTCAGCCGTTTGGTTGCTGATGTCATCTTGGGCCTCCACCACTTGTTTCCAAAATTGCATGAGTTGGGTCGGTGTGGTGACGGTTCGTGCGACCTCGGTAGGCACGCTGAGAATCATTTTGTCACAGGCCAGTTCGGCCCAGGGAGCAGGGCGTTTTTTGATCTCGTTGTTCCACTGAGCATCATCATCCTGGCCCAGCACAAAGAGCGGGGCTGCGATGCCGCCTTGGATGGTGACAACAAAGGATTCATCCCCGTCAGCACGGCTTGGAACCTCAATGTAAACGAGGCCTCCAAAGGCACTGGCTGTTTGGGTGGTCGGAGTATTCAGAGGGGCCGTTTTACAAATATCGGGTGCTCGCGACCAGGTGTCTAAATGATACAACGTGTCTGAATGGCAGCCGATGCGTACCGCGTAGCCTTGGTTGGCCATGGCTGCTGGGATGGTGACTTGAAGGGTCTCGCCTGCGGCCGCGTAAAGCCCTGTGCTGGTCCAGCCGGGGATGGCGGGGGCAATCTTCACCTCACGAGTGATTCTAGGCGCGTCCGCAGGGGCTTTGCCTGGAAAGGCTTCGTGGGCTGGGTGTGGAGTCGCCTTTTCCCCGGTGGCCAGGCGGAGGACACGTGTCTCCATGCCTAACCGAATGCGTGCAGAGGCATGTTGCTCTTGAGTCAGCGGTGCCGTCTTGGTGGGGATGGGGCTGTTGGCGCCCGTATTGCCCAGTGCAGCAGTGACCGCATCGCGGAGATTGCTACGATCCGGTGGCTGGGCAGCCAGGGCCACTTGAATGGCGCTGGAGGATTGTTTGACTTCTTCAGGGGTCAGGACTGCACCGCCACCGCTTTGTTTTTTCAGGGCCTGAATGGCTTCCGAGGCATTCATCAAAGACGGAAGGTCTGGCCTAGCCTGGAAAGTGCTCAGGGAGTCAAAGGCGCTCATGTCAGTGAAGGCCACGCCAGCAGGCATGAGGGCTTGATTGAGGCCATGGGAGACAGCGAGGTCTTTGCCCCCACTGGTTTGGCCAAAGGCCCAGCCAGTCATGCCGGCAATGAGGCCGCCGCCTTTTTTGATCCAGTCTGCGACGACGGCTCCCGGGGCGGGATCGGTGATGCTTTGAGCATTGAGGATGACCACATCAAAACCATTCAAAGTCTTTTCGTTGAGGTCACTGAAACTCTCCGCCTTGAATCCCCGTTGATCGAAAAATGCCACTGCGTTTACGCCTTTGAGGCCGATGCGTGGTTTGGTTTTATTCGCTGCCCAATTCACGCAATTCTCCATCAACTGAGCGTGATCGCCGCCGGCGTTGCCATCTAGGTAACTGTTGTGACCAAAGAGGATGATGCGCCCTTTGCCATAACCTGCGGCTGCGGCCACGGCCAGTTCATTGGCTTCGCGGCCGCTGGCTGCGGCCAGTAGAGGAAAGGCCATATTCCCCCAAATGGCGATGGGGCCAGGGGCTCCTGTTTTAGGCAGGCTGGTCACTCCAGCGAGGATTTTGGCTCGTTCCGCTTTGACCAATTCCGCAGGTATCTGGCCTCGGAGTTGGAGCGGGATCAATATGGCAAGGGCGAAGAAAAGAAGGCGATGTCGCATGGTGGCTGCATGAGGCGGGTTGTTGCGGCCGCATATAAAACGGCACTGGGTTCCAGTATAACGGAACCCAGTGCGGTTTATTAGAAGATGATGTGTTTTTTCTGAGGCCCGTTATTGGCCGCACCTCAGCTCAAGAGAGTGGTGGTATCCACTTCCAGTTTGGCGGTATCCTTTTGGAGTTCTTCCCAGGTCAGGCTGCCCTGTTGATAGGCGGCATTCCGGCCCAGAATGGCGGTGAGGGTGCTGCGCACGGCCAGGGGGACGGTGGCGCGGGTGATGTCCTTGTCACCGCCATGGATGGCGGCAGCAAAGCGGCTGATGTTGGTATCAGTGCCGGTTTTGTAAATGTTCGGGTTTTTACCTCCGCGCCAGAAGGTGTCCTTGCCACCACGAATCATGATGTCACCACCGAATTTGCTGAGGAAGGCCCCTTTGCTGCCGATGAGATTATTCACCATGCCGCCCGGGACGCCACCGGGATCAAACTGGCGGGAGGTGTAGGTCCACGGTACGTCCCCAGGAAATTCAAACATGAGGGCAAAGTGGTCCCAGCAGTCACCCACATCCACACGTCCTTTGCGGCCACCATGGCCTGTAACGCGCACCGGGGCGGCATTCATCAGCCGCACCATCACATCCACACTGTGAATGTTTTGCTCTACGATGATGTCGCCCGAGAGGGCTTTGTCGAAGACCCAGTTACGCAGACGTGCGCCGGGCGCGCCATCCTCAGCCTGGCGGGCGAGACGGCCCATGTGGTGAAAGCCTTCGCCAAACATCAGATCTCCCAGGGCACCCTCATTCACGCGCTTGATGCCTTCGACGTAGAGGTCATCCCCTTGAGTCTGAAAATCCACCATGAAGGTGAGACCCTTTGTCTCCGCCAACTTGGCGGTTTCTTCGAAAGTGCGGATGCCTGGCACATCAATGGCGATGGGTTTGGCCACAAACACGTGCTTGCCAGCATCCACCGCAGCAGCGGCCTGCTCATTGTGGAAGTAGGATGGGCTCACGACATGCACGGCATCCACCGCACCGCTGGCCAGCATCTGCTTGTAGGCATCCAGGCCCACAAAACGTTTGTCCTTCGGCACTTGGTAAAGGTCGCCAAAAGCATCCAGCTTGTCTTGAAAGGCATCCGCAGCCGCTGCGATTTCATACCCACCATTCGCCACAAACTGTTCGGTAGTGAAGGTGCCGCGACCACCGCAGCCGATGACGCCGAGACGTATTTTTGCATTGGCTTGTGAACCAAAGGCGACGCGTGAATTGGTGATGAGAAGACCGGCCGCAGCGGCACGGGCGATGAACTGACGGCGTGAGGTTGAGTGGGGGATCATGATCAGGTTGGGCTAAGTCTAACGATAAATAACGACCAGAAAAACCAGGGCATCGCCCGGGCCTGCATTGACGATGGCATGGGGTACATCGGCTGGGTACGTGCCCGAGTCGCCTTTGCCCAGATCTTCGGTGGCACCGTCGGATTCCAGCCGCACGAGGCCTTCTTCCACAGTCAAAAATTCGCGCGTGCCTTCGAAGTGGGGCTGGCTGCGCAGGACCCCTCCTGGGCGCAAAGTGACTTCATAAAATTCGACGTCCTTTTCCAGATTCAGCGGGGAGAGGGTGCGGATCTCACACTGCTTGTCTGAGCGGAATACTTGGGCGCGATCTCGGCTGCGGATCACTTGGATCTTTGGGGCGGCTTCTTCCACGCTGCCGATGAGGTCTTGCAAAGTCATGCCAAAGGCCCGGGCGATACGAAAGGTGACTGTCAGGGTAGGATTCGCGCGTTCGCGTTCGATCTCGCTGAGCATGGACCGACTCACACCACTGGTCTGGGCCAACTCCTCTAAAGACCAGCCGCGGTCCGTGCGCAGTTTTTTCACCCGTCTGCCGACAAACTCTCCGATGGCCTCCGGGGGCATCTCGTGCGCGGGCGGTGTTTTGCGGACAGATTTCTTTGCAGCCATGAGATGTCAGTATCTAGGATAATCGTCCTGTAAAGTGGATGTTTTGTGCAGCCTGGGCTTGGAGAATTGCTGAATCCCATGCACCCCCTTGCCAGTGTCCAAACCCTGCCTATTTTCCGCCATGCCTACCTGGACTCCTCCAACCTCCGTGAACCTTGTGGACCTTGGCTTCATGGATGCTCGCTCCAAGCTCATTGACCTCGCTGCCTTTCTGGACCGCGTCCAGCGTGGCGGGCAGGAGGGGGACTTCCGTGTTCAGGCCTTGAAGAATGCCATCGCGCAACTCTCGCTCAATTCACCCACTCGGGCGCAGGAGATCCTGCTCAGCTTTAGTGATCCGAGTTCGGAGCCCATCGAAAAAGCCACCATGCAGGGGGCTATCGGTGCGTTTAAAGCGCAAGGCTAAACCCGGGCGGGGCCATCCTTTACCTCACTTTCTCCAATGCAATACATTGAACCTCACGGTCACATGGTCAGCCGCACCACGGATGATTATGAGCGCATGGCCATCGCGGGTTGCCAAGCCATCTGTGAGCCAGCCTTTTGGGCCGGATTTGACCGCGCCTCGGCGGATGGATTTTACGATTACTTCCGCCAGATCACAGAGTATGAGCCGAAGCGCGCGGCCAGATTTGGCATCCAGCATTACTGCTGGCTGTGCATCAATCCGAAAGAGGCGGAAGACACAAAATTGGCTGAAGAGGTCATCGCCCTGATTCCACAATTTTTAGATAAGCCTGGCGTGCTCGGGATTGGCGAGATCGGCCTGAATAAAAACAGCCGCAATGAGCTGCGGATCTTTGAGCAGCATGTGCAGGTGGCGCAGGATCATGATCAACTGGTGCTCATCCACACCCCGCATTTGGAGGACAAGCTCAAGGGCACCCGCCTCATTGTGGATGCGCTGAAAAACTTCCCGAAGATCAACCCTGAGCGAGTGATCATTGACCATGTGGAAGAGCACACGATTGATCATGTGCTGGACCATGGTTTCTGGGCCGGCATCACGCTTTACCCAGAGAGTAAATGCACCCCGCACCGCGCCATTGATATGCTGGAACAGCGGCAGGCAGAACGCATCTGGATGAACAGCGCCTGCGACTGGGGTATCAGTGATCCCCTAGCCGTCCCCAAGACCATGCAGGCCATGCGCCAGCGCGGCTGGACGGCGGAGATGATCCAGCGCGTGGCTCTGGAAAATCCGAAAGCCTTCATGGGCCAGTGCGCCAAGTTTAAGCTGTAAGGCGGGGTTGACTGTTCAAACGATTAAGGTCAGTTACGCAGCCATCCTGTGAACCCCTCCCTCAACGAAGCCGACTCTCCTTTCGATCTCGCCCTGCGTCCGGGTGATTTCGATGAATTCCACGGCCAGACCAAGGTGAAGGAAAACCTCCTGGTCATGGTGGAGGCGGCCAAGATGCGCAATGAACCTCTGGACCACGCCTTGCTTTGTGGCCCGCCAGGCCTGGGCAAAACCACGCTGGCCAATCTCATTGCCAGTGCCGTGGGCTCCCGACTGCACACCACCAGCGGGCCACAGATCGAGCGGGCAGGGGACCTCGCGGGTATCCTCACGAATCTTCAGGAGCGGGACATCCTCTTCATTGATGAGATCCACCGCCTGCATCCTAGCATCGAAGAATACCTATATCCAGCCATCGAGGACTTTCGGCTGGATATCATCATTGACCAGGGGCCGAAGGCCCGCACCATCCGCATTGACCTGCCTCCTTTCACTCTTGTGGGGGCGACCACGCGGGCTGGTATGCTGACCGCGCCCATGCGCAGCCGTTTTGGTATCCCGAATCGGCTGGATTATTACACCACGGAGGAACTGCAGCACATTCTCCTGCGCAGCGCCCGCCTGATGAAAGTGGAGATGGATGCTGCGGGGGCTTCTGAAATCGCCCGTCGGTCCCGTGGCACACCGCGTATCGCCAACCACCTGCTGCGCTGGGTGCGTGACTATGCCCAGGTGAAATCTCAGGGCATGATCAATGAGGCCGTCGCCAGCCAGGCGCTGACCATGCGGGACATTGATGAGACGGGCCTGGACGAAATGGACAAACGTTTCCTGGAGGCTCTCATCCACAAATTTGAAGGTGGGCCCGTGGGGCTGAATAGCATCGCCGTCTCCGTCAGTGAAGATGCATCCACCCTGGAAGATGTGCATGAGCCCTACCTGGTCATGCAGGGTTTCGTGAAGCGCACCCCACGGGGTCGCGTGGCCATGCCTGCCGCCTATCGCAAACTGGGGCTGATCCCGCCCTTGAGTGGGCAGTCTGAGTTATTTTGAGTGGAGCTTCAAAATCATTTTTCTGTTCTTCCTACACAATTGGAGGTGGTCATTCCTATTTACCCACTCGTGGGACGATTTATGATTTGGCGAATGCTGGCATCTTCCGTGCTGATTGCACGCTATGGTCTCTCCCATCCAAGAGTATCTAAAGACACTCCATGCCCGCTACGCGTCTGTGATGGACGGTCATGTCGCGGATTACATCCCTGAACTATCCAAGGCGGATCCCCGGCTCTTTGGCATCTGCATCGCCACCCGCGATGGCCATGTTTACGAAGTCGGGGATACGCGTCACAGTTTCACCATCCAGTCAGTGTCCAAGGCCCTGGCCTATGGATTGGCCCTGGAAGACCGGGGTGAAGAGCACGTGCTTTCACGCATCGGGGTGGAGCCCTCGGGTGAAGCTTTTAATGCCATCAGCCTCAAAGAGGGGACGGGAGCGCCATTTAACCCGATGATCAATGCCGGGGCCATAGCCACTTGTGGTCAGGTCTTGCCCAAGGATGAACACTCTCGGATCGAGCGTATCCTGGCCTATCTAGGTGGGTTTGCAGGACGGACGTTGGACATTGATCAGGCGATCTACCAAAGCGAAAGCGAGACGGGGCATCGCAATCGAGCCATCGGGTGGTTACTGCGTAATTTTGGCATCATTGATGAAGATCCCCATGAGACACTGGAGACCTATTTCCAACAATGTTCCATCCGAGTGACCTGTCGGGATTTGGCCATCATGGGGGCGACTTTGGCGAATCAAGGGATCAACCCCATCACACAAAAACGTGCCATCGCAGCCGAGTATGTGGACAATGTGCTGGGGGTGATGGCCACCTGCGGGATGTATGACTGGTCGGGCGAATGGATTTACCGAGTTGGGCTACCGGCTAAGAGTGGGGTGGGCGGCGGGATCTTAGCCGTGCTGCCGGGGCAGCTTGGCATTGGGGTCTTTTCCCCACCGCTGGACTCCCAGGGAAATAGCCTCCGGGGCATACGCGTCTGCACGGATCTTTCGCGGGAACTGGCTCTGCACATGCTGAATCCAGCCGCGACGCCGCGCACGGCGGTGCGACTGGCCTACCATGGCGGGGAGGTGATGGCGCGGCGGCGGTTGCCCCCTTCGGCGCGGGAGACGCTGCGGCGTTGCGGCTCGCGCATCCAAATTTTAGCGCTTCAGGGCGGGCTTATTTTTACCACCTTTGAGCCCGTGCTGAGGCGGGCCATGCAGCTTTCGGATGCGGGCTGTTTGCACCTCATTTTAGATCTACGCGCCGTGGTGAGTGCCGATGCCGTGAGCCTGCGGCTGATGGAGGAGCTGCGCTCTCGGCTCACCCAGCTCGGTGTGCGGATGGTCTATTGCCAACCGGGACGCCTGTGCCAGCCGTTGATGGAAATGGGGGTGCCTGCCAGTGCCCTGTTTGCGACGGAAGATGCGGCTTTGGAGGCCAGTGAAGATTCTCTTTTGCTGGAGGTGACCGGGGCGACCTGGCGCCCCTCAGGCTCATTGCCTTTGGAGGAATGCGCCCTCTTCCGCAGTTGCACTGCGGAAGACATGATCCTGCTGAGAAATGAACTGTCCACACGCAAGTATGAGATGGGAGATACCCTCATCCATGCCGGAGAAAGCGCGGATGAGATGCTGGTGGTGCTCTCTGGCAATGTGGAGGTGCAGATCCGTGGAGAGGGCCAGAACCGTCAGCGTATTGATGTGCTGACGGCTGGAATGACTGTGGGGGAGATGGCCTTTTTGGATGGTTCTCCACGCTCTGCCGATGTGGTGGCGATGGACCAGGTGAAGTGCTTGGTCATCCCCCGAGCTTGGTTTGCAGCGCTTACGGAGACGCATCCAGCCTTGAAGATCTCTCTGTTGCATGAGTTGACGCGAGAGATCTCGGCCAGGTTACGTCAAGCCAATATCGAGGTCGGGGCGCTGCAACGTGCCTAGACCGACCTAACAAAAAAGGCTCTCGTCACGCATGACGAGAGCCTTTGAATGAAACGGTGGCCTTGAGCCTGGAGAAATTATTTCTTTTTCGCGGCCTTCTTTGCGGCGGCTTTTTTGGCTGGAGCCTTCTTCGCAGCGACTTTTTTAACGGGGGCCTTTTTGGCCTTTGGCTTTTTCACACGCGGTGTCGGCTCACCCACAGGGGCTGTGTCCTGCCAGTCCAGTTTAGGTGCATCGCCCCACAGCTCTTCCAAGACGTAATACTCGCGCTTTTCAGGAGACTGGACGTGGACGAGGACGTTGGGATAATTCAGGATCAACCACTGGCTCTCATAGGTGCCATCGCTGATGATCGGGCGCTGACCGTGAGTGTCGCGGAGTTCATCCACAATGTTATCCCGTACGGCGCGCAGTTGGGGGTTGGAGCTGGCGGTGGCAATGACAAAAAAGTCCGTCACAGGCGACAGGCCGCGCAGGTCCAGCAGCACGATGTTTTCAGCCTTCTTCTCGTCGGCATACTTGGCGCACAGGCGCGCGATCTCGATAGATTCCATGGTTGTTAGTTTAGCAATGGACTCTGAACTCCATTTTTAGGGAGAAAGCAAGCCCGCAGGACGTGGGAAGGGTGGAGATTGTTCAATCCCTCTTGACGAGGAGAGGAGGCTTCCTTACCTCGAAGGCCATTCTCATGACCCGTTTTCGTCCCTGCATTGATCTCCATGATGGCCAAGTGAAGCAAATCGTGGGCTCTAGCCTTAGCGATTCTGGAGGTGGATTGAAAACGAATTTTGTGAGTGATCGTGACCCCGTTTGGTATGCCCAGAGGTATCGGGAGGATGGGTTGACGGGAGGCCATGTCATTCTGCTGGGGCCAGGCAATGAAGCGGCGGCTAAGTCTGCGCTGGCGGCCTATCCACAAGGATTGCAAGTGGGCGGTGGCATCCGCCCCTGCAATGCGGCGGAGTATCTGGAGGCTGGAGCCAGCCAGGTCATCGTCACTAGCTACCTGTTTGAAACGGACGGTACCTTTTCAGAAACCCGACTGCAAAAGATGGTGGCTGCAGCAGGCAAAGAGCGGCTGGTGATTGACCTGAGCTGCAAGGCCACGGCCACAGGCTGGACGGTGGCGATGAATCGCTGGCAGACGCTGACCGACCTACACGTCACGCCAGAAACGCTGAAACAACTCGCCGGCTGCTGCGCGGAGTTTCTCATCCACGCCGTGGATGTGGAAGGCAAGTGCGAGGGCATGGATGAGGCCCTCGTGGCTTTCTTGGGCCAGCATAGTCCCATCCCCATGACCTACGCGGGGGGCATCCGGCATTTGCAGGATTTGCAGCGGCTGGATGTGCTGAGCCATGGGCGGGTGGATGGCACCATCGGCAGTGCCTTGGACATGTTTGGCGGGCAGGGCGCACGGTATGAAGACTGCGTGGCCTTCAATCGTCGTTAAACTTGCCTTTGAGCTGCGTACAACTTCACTCTCCTTCTTCCATTCATGAAAATCATTCGTTACTCTGATCCCTCCGGCCATATCGCCTACGCTGCCCAACAAACCGATGGTTCGGCCCGTGTCATCGAGGGAGATATCCTGGGAGACTTTCACGTGACGGAAACCGTGGCGGATGTGGCCAAGGTGCTGGCTCCCGTGCAGCCGACGGCCATTCTTTGCATCGGCCTGAACTACAAATTCCATGCGGAAGAAAGCGGCGCGGCGATTCCGGAGAATCCGGTCCTCTTCATCAAAAGCCCAGGAGCCGTGCAAAATCCAGGAGATGCCATCGAGCTGCCGCGCACCCTGCGCAGTGACAGCGTGGACTACGAGTGCGAGCTGGCCATCGTCATCGGCAAAGCAGCGAAAAACGTTCGCAAAGAAAACGCTCTGGAGTACGTGCTGGGCTACACCTGCGCCAATGATGTGAGCGCGCGGGATTGGCAGAAAAATGGTGGTGGCGGCCAGTGGTGCCGTGGCAAAACCTTTGACACCTTTTGCCCTCTTGGTCCCGTCTTGGTGACTCGCGATGAGATCGCTAACCCCAATGCTTTGGGTATCAAAACGATCCTCAATGGTGAGGCCGTGCAGGA
The DNA here is from genome assembly GCF_014203045.1 of Prosthecobacter dejongeii. Taxonomy (NCBI): domain Bacteria; kingdom Pseudomonadati; phylum Verrucomicrobiota; class Verrucomicrobiia; order Verrucomicrobiales; family Verrucomicrobiaceae; genus Prosthecobacter; species Prosthecobacter dejongeii. The sequence continues at coordinate 265,738 of NZ_JACHIF010000009.1, read as the reverse complement.
CTGGAACACCAATGACATGATCTTTGATGTGCCGACCATCATCTCATTCCTCAGTGCCAGCACGACGCTGCTGCCCGGGACGGTGATTCTCACTGGCACCCCGCACGGGGTGGGCATGGCGCGTCAGCCCGCTCTTTGGCTGAAGGCCGGCGACAGCGTCACGATTGAGATCGAAGGCATCGGCTCCCTCACAAATCCGGTTATCGAAGAACCCATCTAAGAGCGCTGGGCGGGAGGTCACTTTGATACGCATCTTGGTCTCAAGGGCTGAGGGCGGCGTGGCGTACTCTTCCGCTCATGTCCTTTCCTCGTTTTTTCCTATCGGCTTTCCTCGCTAGTTCTCTGCACGCCGCTAGCCCCTCTTTTGAGTGGGTGGCTGCGGGCGGCGGTTTAAAAAATGATAAGACTCGCGCTGTGGCTGTGGACACCACGGGTCATGTTTTTTGGGCGGGCGAAACGACGGATGCGGGAACCTTTGGCGACAGCCCGCGTGAATCTCTAGGCGGGTCTGATTTCTTTCTAGCAAAGACCTCGCCAGAGGGGAAAACGCTGTGGGTGCGCAGCCTGGGGGGCAGCTTGATTGATCGCGGGTACGGTGTGGTGGCCGATGCCGCAGGCAATGCCTATGTGACGGGTCACTACCAGAGCACCGATGCCCAGGCCCTGGGTAAACCCCTGCCGAATGCCGGGGATTACGATCTCTTTGTGGCCAAGTATTCTCCGTCGGGGGACTTGCTGTGGATCCGCACAGCGGGTGGGGCAGGTTATGATTATGGTCACGGCATCGCCCTCGATCCACAAGGGCATGTGGTAGTGACGGGGGCGATTGCTGGAGAAGGAAAATTTGGCGACCAGGGGGTGAATGCTGGGCAGACTTCGCGCGCTATCTTTTGGGCGAAGTATGATGCCGAAGGCTCCCTTCTTTGGGTCAAAACCACCTCAGGAAAGTTCAGCGGTAGCGGTCATGGTATCGGGACCGATGCTGCCGGGAATCTCTACATCGGTGGCAGCGGTGCCGGGAAGGGGAGTGCGGGTTCAGTGGCCCTGGAAACGAGCATCGGACAGGCAGCGGTAGTGATCAAAACCTCTTCGCAAGGGGAACCTCTCTGGGCCAGCCTCATCTCGGGAACGCCGAGCGCAGGGTTTCATGAAATCACCGTGGATGCAGCGGGGGCAGTGACGGGTGTGGGCATGTTTAAGGGCCGCGTAAAGCTGGGTGAGCAGTCGTATGAGACTTCCAATGAGAAGGACAATGATGGGCTCGTGGTCCATTTTTCACCCGAAGGAAAAGCGCTCTGGCACCAGGTCATTCAGGGGCCTGGGGTGGATTATTGTCTGGGTGTGGCAACCGATGCCTCCGGGCAGGTCTATGTGACAGGGGAGTTTTCTGCCACGGCCACCTTCGCAGGCCAAACTCTCACCAGCCTGGGCGGCACTGATATCTACACAGCCGCCTTTGATGCCAAAGGAAAGCTGGAGTGGCTGCTGCCGAATGGAGGTGCGAAGGGCGACAATGCCTACACGCTGGTCTGGCAGCCGGGTTATTTGATTTTAGGGGGCGGCTGCGCAGGTCCGACCGCTTTTGGCAAAAAAAGCATGACCTCTCCCGCAGCGGCGGAGGCTTATGCGGCCAAGCTTAAGCTGCCCTGATAGCCGCTGGAGAATGGAGGGTGGAAAATCCGTGATTGATTTCAGGGTTGGGATGCCTCACCATGATACTCAATTCAGCGGTAGCTTGAATGTCAAGACTTGTGAAATGATGAGAAACGCCACCACTTGCCTGCTCTGCATTATCGCAGCTCTGCTATGCTCTTGTTCCTCCTCGAGTTCGAACAAGAAAGTCTTGTCTAAAAAAGGCACTCGCATCACGGCTGTGCGGACGACGGCTTACACCCACAGTGAGTCAGATCATATCCAGTATGGGGCGCGTACCGCTGTGGGGTCGCAGTTAAAATATGGCAGCGTTTTGCGTAGCGCCGCTGCCGATTGGTCCGTTTATCCAGTGGGCACCATTTTCCAGATCGAGGGCACACCCTACATTTATCAAGTGGATGACTACGGCTCTGCACTGGTGGGAACGAATACCATTGATATCTACCAGCCCACACGCGCTCACATGAATGCCTGGGGCGTGCGCCACGTGAACATCCGCGTTTTGCGCTGGGGGTCCAAGTCCAAGAGCTTGGCCATCATGAAAGACCGCCAGAAGTACGATCACGTGCGTAAAATGGTGCAGCGTCTTCAGCGTAGCTAAACGTCTCTTTTCCGTGACCAAGGCCGAACGCGCCACCTACGTGCTCCAACGGCTGGGGCAGTTGTATCCTGATCCCCCAGTTCCTCTGGACCATACGGATGCTTACACCCTTCTCGTGGCGGTCCTGTTATCGGCCCAGTGCACGGATGTGCGGGTGAACTTGATCACTCCCAAACTCTGGTCTCTTGGCCGCACCCCGCAGGAGATAGCCCGCGTGCCTGTGGCTGAGATCGAAAAGATCGTAAAACCGTGCGGTCTGGGACCGCAAAAGGCGAAAGCGATCCAAAAGCTGTCTGAGATCCTCGTCGAAAAATATGGAGGTCAGGTGCCTGCAGACCTAGCACTGCTGGAGGAACTGCCCGGGGTCGGGCATAAAACGGCACAGGTGGTCATGGCGCAGTCTTTTGGCGTACCTTCCTTTCCGGTGGATACTCACATCCATCGTTTAGCCCAACGCTGGAAACTCACAGAGGGTAAAAACGTCACGCAGACAGAGCGGGATCTGAAGCGCCTTTTCCCCGAATCCGCCTGGAACAAGCTGCATCTCCAAATCATCTTTTACGGTCGCGAATTCTGCTCCGCCCGCGGTTGTGACGGGACGGTATGTGAGATTTGTACGACTCTGTTTCCTGAGCGTAAGAGAGCCCTGAAGACGAAAAAAGCCTAGGAGTAGCCCGAGGAAATTTTTTTTGAAGGCTGGAATACTTTGATGGGAATAAGGCGGTGGACTCGCCTCTTACCGTTGCCTGGCGGGTTACAGATCTGCCAGCCTAACAACAAGCAACACTCCAATGAAATCATTCCTCCTCCTCTCTGTCACTGCCACTCTGATGACTCTCACTAGCTGCAGTTCCTCCTCCATGATGAAAGACGCTGCTCCTGCCTGTCCCGCTTGCAAATCCGGCACCTGCACCATGCACGGTGAAAAGAAAATGATGTAACGTCACAAGAAGGCTCCTAGTTACCCTACTAGGAGCCTTTTATCAAGTCGAGCAGACTCATGCTTCATGCGGAGATCTGCTCAACAGCAGGCTCCTCAGGGCTGACTCTCAGCAGACTTTTGAGTCGGGTGAGATCCACGGGTTTGACGAGATGATGATCAAAGCCTGCATCCATGGCACGCTGTTTATCTTCTTCTTGTCCGTAGCCAGTGACCGCAATCAGGAGCGCTTGTCGCCCCCAAGTCTCCTGACGCAGTAGGCGGGCAACTTCGTACCCGTCCATTCCAGGTAGGCCGATGTCCAAGACGATGGCTTCTGAAGACTGCAACTGAGCTTGGGCTAAAGCCTCAGTCCCGTCATAAGCCAGAGCCACTTGGTGACCTGCACGAGTGAGTAACTTCGCCAGACCGACAGCGGAATCCACATTATCATCCACGACCAAAACTCGCTTTGAGATCAACTTAGGCCGCAGCTCACGATCTCCCATGAGGGTAGCGGATTTTTGAGGGACTGTGGCGGGAAGCCGAATGCTGAAAGTGCTGCCTAGCCCAGGACCATCGCTGTGGGCATCCACTTGGCCATCATGCATTTCGGTCAATTTTTGCACAATGGTTAGCCCGATACCAAGTCCACCTTCGCTGCGTGCAATGGACCTTTCACCCTGAGTGAAAAGTTGAAACATTTCGGGGAGGCGTTTGGGTTCAATGCCAATCCCGTTGTCTTTGACGATCACTAAAATATCCGCGCCCTGGTTTATGGCGGTGAGCTGGATGCAGCCGTTTTTAGGAGTGTACTTGGCTGCATTCGCCAGAAGATTGAGCACCACTTGCTCAATACGCGTCGGATCAGCCTCCAGCCAGAGATCGAGCTTTGGATAATCGCAGGTGAAGCGGTGCCCGCGCTCGGCCATGAGCGGCAGGGCGGAATCACAGGCCCGATCTAGGACGACGGCCATGTTGATGTGGCTACGGCGCAGCCGGATTTTGCCCGTGGTGATGCGTGAAACGTCGAGCAGATCATCAATGATGTGGGTGAGTTGGTGCGTTTGTCGTTCAATAACGCCTGTTGACCAAGCCAGAGTCTCCTGATCACTGGAGCTTTTGAGAAGTGCGGTGGCATTGGCGACGGAAGCCAGTGGATTGCGCAACTCATGCGCGAGCATGGCGAGGAATTCATCCTTACGACGGTCAGCTTCCAAGGCTTCCAAGGTCATTTTCTCCCGCTCTTCCAAAAGAGATTTCACCTGATATTGCCGCTGCCGTGAGCGGATGGCTGACTCAAGGGTACTGACGAGAGTATCAGGCCTCACAGGCCTCTCAATGATGGAGACATTCCCCGTGGGAGTCAGAGCTGACAGGTGCCGATGACGCGCCCAGGCTTCTCGGGTGCCAGTAATGATGACGATAGGGAGGTCTGACCATGACGGCTGTTCACGGAGCAAGTCTGCAAGGATCTTGACCGACTCTTTACCGAGGACTTCTTCTGCCACTAGAATGGCACCACAGCCTGCCTGCACTCGCTGGCGAAGATCCTCCAAACCTTGACAAATGTTGGGCCGCAAACCGGCTGTGTCCAGGAAGTCTGCCGTCAGGCGTGCGTCATTGCGGGTTGGTGCGAGGATCAAGATGTCCAACCCCTCGCTTCCTGGCTGGGGAGCGTTGGGGGTGTTTGTGGATGAAGCGTGACCACAAAGTTCGTTAACGGCTTGCATGGGGGCTTTCACCTTTCTGAAATGAAGGTGGGAACACCTGTGAGCACTCCTTGAAGTTCTCTCAAAGGTTCTCCCAGAGTGATGCCATCCTGCCCGACTTTGATTTCACGGATGGTGCGTTCATGATCACCGCTGCGTTTTTTAATGACAGAAATGGCCTGTTTGACCTCGCCGCGAGCTTCATAAAACCGCAAGAGCAACACGGTGTCAGCAAGGTAGGTCAAATCTACAGAGGACTGCATGGAGCCAATGAGCCCCTGCTGTGCCAATACCATCATGGTGATGACCCCTTGCTGATTCAGGTAGGACAGTAATTCGTGCAACTGCAGTGCGAGATAGCGTTCCGCAGGCATGGCATTCAAATAACCATTGATGCTATCAATGACAATCATGCGAACAGAATCATGTGTCACTCCCTGGCGAATGCGGTGCGAGAGATCGCCGGGTGAAATATCCGCAGGATCCACCGATTCGATCACGATAAGGCCGCTTTTGACATAGGGCTCAAGGTCCATACTCAACTTTGCCGCCCTGTTCATGAGTGTGCCGAGGGTTTCGTCGAAGATGAATAGAAGGGATTTTTCGCCCCGCTGAGCCGCAGACAGTGCAAAGCGGATGGTGAGAGTGGACTTACCCGTGCCCGGTGGCCCCATGAACATGGTGCTGGTACCGCGCCCTAGGCCGCCCCCCAGCAGGAGATCCAGTTCTGAAATGCCGCTAGGGAAATCTTCACGTTTAAACTCTCCTGAGCTATCCGCCGCGACCAATCTGGGGAAAACGACCATGCCGCCTTTTCGCAATACAAGGTCATGGCTGCCCTCTAGAAACTTAGAACCCCTGATTTTAACGACATTCAACTGCCGCTGAGAAACACCGTATCCTGCGGTGGTGCTCATGAGGGAAATCACGCCGTGGGCGATGCTTTCTACCTGAAGATCATGAGTGCCGGAGGTTCGGTCATCCAGCAGTAAAACGGTGCAGTTACGCCCGGCAAAGAATTGCTTCAATTGCAAAATCTGGCGGCGGTAGCGCAAAGGCGTGTCTGCCAGCATGCGCATTTCCGAAAGGGAATCGAACACGACGCGTGTCGGATTGACCCGTTTCACCTCATCTATCAAAGCGGTGATGGTTCGGTTCAGCTCGATTTCCGAGGGGTGAAAAAACGTGCTTTCAGTATCTCCACGGATCTTTTCTTCAATCGTTGAGAGTTCATACAAATGCAGCCGAGTGAGGTCCCAGTCATGGGAAGCTGCCACGGTGGCGATTTCATCCTTGGTCTCTGAAAGAGTGATGTAGAGGCTGGTTTCTCCTTCTTTCTGGCCTTGGAGAAGAAACTGCATGGCAAGAGTGGTTTTGCCGACCCCAGGATCACCTTTGATGAGGTAGAGCCGATTGATGGGCAGACCCCCATGAAGAACGGTATCCAGTCCTTCAATGCCGGTCGAGCAGCGGGGGCTGATTGAGGATTGTTTGAGTAAGGCCATAACGTGGCGTGAAGTAACTGAAGACCCTGTGTCTAAGTCGAGCGAATGGTCTTCGGATAAATTCGGAAAAACATTCAGCTCTGGACGTGTGGGGTAGGAAAATTACTCTGACTCCTTACTGTCAACGCAGGGGATTGAGACCTGCCAAGCAATGAGTCGGCTCACAAAAAAAGCGCCCTGTTGCCAGGACGCTTAGGTTCTTGAGGTGGGAGAAAAAGAAGCTACCAGCGCAGGCGTGCACCTGCACGGAGGGTGCGGTTTTCATCACCCAGATCCATGCCGATGTTCATATCCATTTGCGGAAAGACTCGGAAGTAGGCGCCGAAATCAACGACCTTGCTATCGTAGTCATTGGCACTGCTGACGGTGACACCAGCCTGGAGTTCCAGCCAGTCCACCATTTGATAGCGCAAGCTTGGACGGATGTAGATGCCGCCGTCCGTGTAGCTGATGTTGTTCCCTGCGGAGCTGAGATTGGCATAAACCAGACCGACTTCACCAACGAAGTGCAGCTTCGGTGTGATGGCCATGTAGGCACCACCGCCGATGGTGATGACGGAGAGATCGTAGTCCGCATTGGTGGCTCCTTTGACGTTTTTCGTGCCGCTGCCGCTGCTCCAGTTGAAGCTGCCTTTGACGAAGAAAATGGTGGGTAGGTCGATGGAAAGAGTCACTCCAAGACCGTGACTGCCATCCAGATCACCGCCCTGAGGATCCACGTAGCGGTAGCTGGCCTCCAGGTATCGGTAATTCAGCATATTGCTGCCATTCATGCTTTGCTGCACGCCACCCCAGGAATTGGACGCCACTGGCTGCTGAAAACCATAGTTGGCCGCAGGAGCCGCAGGCTCCATCATCGTCGGCCCTGCGTAAGGGGAAGACATGGTCGGCGGAGGCAGGGTGGGGGACATGGCTGTATAGCCAGTGCCACCATAAAGACCAGAACCTGCAGGAGGTGGCATGGCTCCATAACCTCCCGTGGCTCCCGGGTAACTCGGAGCACCTGGATACTGGGCACTAGCCAGAGAAATGAGGCTGAAGGTAGCCAGGAGGGAGAGTGCAAAAGCAGGTTTCATGGGCTTCGGGGTAAACCTTGATTATTTAACTATCTTAAATAATATAAAATAATCATGACTGCACTCAATTTTTTTCAATATTCTCACTTTTTGAGTGGTTGCTAAAGTTCGCGACTCATTTCCCCCGTCGGACCAAAGACCGTGGAACCCCCTTGGTCAGGGTGTGTGGATGTGGAACAGCCACTCCTGCAGCCTGTTTAAGTGCCGTGTGATAATGTCGTTTTTTAACAAATTAGAAGTCTCAGTTCTCTCCGGTACTTTTGATCTGGTCTCCCTCCAGCAAGTGGTCATGCAAACGGGCGATGTATTCCTTGAGGCGTTTTTGCACACTCTCAGGGGCTTGACCAGGAAGTGCGTGGATCTGCGCCTGCCAAGGTTTTAGTCGTACCTGCCAGCGATCCAAGACATTGACCGCTTCGATGGCAACGAAGTAAGGCTGGGTTTTCATGTCGGCACAATCGAGAAGGGTGCGTGTGCTGCGCTCTAGCACGGCCGGAGATTGGGCCACGCTGATGAGGGTTTCTGCAGCAGCGATTCGCACACTGGGAGAGCTATCTCCCAGCATTTGCTCGATCTTGGGGGCGTTTGTGCGGATGGCGTTTTCTCCCCGGATGAGGTAACCTTGCACGGCCCAGTAGCGGACGCTGGCATTGGAATGATCCAGCCATTTGGCAAGAGCCTCGGGCTTGGCCAGAGCGGGGTTGGTGGCTAAATCGGCGGCCTCCATCACCGTGGTGATGGGGTAGGCCTCCTCGGTGGCAAAGATGTCTTTGGGAGATTGTGTCTTGGCCTGGGCCAGTCTTTCTCCCTCAGGAATGAAGCCTAGATCCCGCACCTGAGTGAGCCACTGGCGCTGACCTTGGGCGAGACGAGTTTTGATTTCTGCATGGGCCGTTGAATCCGCTAAATTGATAGTTTCCCAGGGATCAGATTCTAGATCGTAAAGTTCTTCTGCGGGTTTGGGTTTCCAAAAACGCGTCTGTGGCTCTGGCAGACGGCCTTCGTCAAATTGGGCTTTCCACACACGGGTGGTGGCCTGCTGAAACATGTAGTTCAAAAACTGGCCATAAGGCAGATGGGGCAGGTAGTTCCGGATGTAAACGTAACGACCGTCGGTCGTGCTGCGAACGAGGTCATAACGCTCATCCATGCGCCCCCGGAAACCGTGGATGAATTCAGGAGCTGGTTTAGCAAATTCCCCACAAATGGCTCTGCCTTGAAAGTAGTCGGGCGGTTTCACGCCGGCGATGCTCAAAAGTGTGGCTGTGAGATCCACAAAGCTGACGAGCTCTTCATTCACCCCACCCGGGGCGTAGCCTTTGGGGGCTAGGTGCTTCCACTTTTCTGGAAAGTGCATGATGAGTCCTACCTGCAAACCCGTGTTGTAAGGCCAGCGTTTAAACCTCGGCATGCCGGGGCCATGGTCACCATAGTGCATGATGATGGTGTCTTCCGCGAGGCCTGCTTTTTCCAATTCATCGAGGTGCTTCCCCAGCTTGCCGTCCATCAAAGTGATGTTGTCATAATACTGGGCCCAGTCATGACGCACCTCTGGCGTGTCGGGATGGAAAGGTGGCAGCGGGGCCTTGGCGGGATCATGAATCAGCGTGTGGGGCCGACGGCGGATCTGACTTTCATGCGTGATGGTGTCATTGAAGACCGCAAAAAAAGGCTGGCCTTCCGCTCGGTTTTTCCAATGGGCTTTGCCGCTGCTCTCATTCCACACGAGATCTTTTTTCCCATCTTTAGGTTTCGTTAGGTTGTAGTCTTCCTTGCTGTTGTTGCTGCAGTAGTAGCCCACACTGCGCAGAAACTGGGGATACATCTGGTGTCCATCAGGCAGAGGAATGTCGCTCCGCATGTGTTCGGCACCATCGGCCGGGGCCCAACGCCCGCTGATGAGGCAGGTGCGCGCAGGCGCACAGACGGGAGCATTCGACCAGCAACGTTTGAAGCGGATGCCTTTGGCAGCGAGGGCATCAATGTGGGGCGTGGTGGCGTAGGTGTCACCATAACAACCGTATTGAGGCCCATTGTCCTCACTGGTGAGCCATAAAATGTTAGGCCGATCTGCTGCAGCAGCAGCGGAGATAACCCCAAAGCAGAAGAGAACAAGTGCGCGAAACATGGCCCTTGGAAACGCGGGCCAGTTTCTACTCTTGCGGCCAAATGGATGCCGCTCTGGTGGGTCAACGTTGCAGAGCTGCGAGTCGCTCCACCAACGGCGGATGACTGTAGTGCAGCCAGACGGTGAGGGGATGCGGCTCAGGGTGAGCGAGGTGATCGCGGGAGAGCTTTTTCAACCCATCCGTGAGCGGCTGGTGGCTACCCACAGCTTTGCGGGCATAGGCATCGGCCTCAAACTCGTGCTTCCGACTCATGGCCAGCCCGAGCAAACCCGTGAGGACGCCGAGCGGCTTGTAAATCATGCCAAAGAGTACAAGCCCCATGCCGACCGGAGTTCCTGAAACGCCAAACGCGGCAAAGAAGCCTGGAGATTTCAGCGCCCAGCCGAGCAGGCCTAACATGAGGGCCATTTCCAAAAGATTGAGAATCAGCATGGTTGGCACATGACGGCATTTGTTATGACCAATTTCATGGGCCAGAATGGCGACGATTTCCTCGGTGGTGTGACTCTTTAACAGCGTGTCATAAAGGGCGATGCGCCGAGTTTTGCCGAACCCGGCGAAGAAAGCATTGGCCTTGGTCGAGCGGCGGGAACCATCCACCACGCTGACTTCTGCCACCGGGAAATCCAGTTTTTGCGCCAGCGCAAAGATGGCGTCTTTGAGTTCGCCATCCTCCATGGGCTGAAATTTTAAAAACACAGGCATGATCACACGTGGGGAGAGCCAAGTCATGAGCAGGATAAACCCGGCCAGGAAGAGCCAGGCATAGAGTGCGGCCCAGGTCTGAGTCTGAAAAAACCAGACTAGAGCGGCGGCTACGGGGAGCCCTAACAAGGCCATGAGGGCGAGGCCCTTAAAGTGGTCCGTGATGAAGGTGCCTAGAGTGGTCTTATTGAAGCCGTGCCGAGACTCCACCCCAAAAGTATCCCAGGCATCGAAGGGGAGGCTGATCCAGGTCTGGGCCAGCATGCTGATGGCGAGAACGACGACGCCGGTGATGACGGGGCCTTTTCCCTGGCTTTCGGCCCAGGTCTGCAGCCAGCCAAACCCGCCGGACCACCAAAAGACAATGAGGATGCCCAGCAGAGTGACCTCCCGGGTAAAACTGACTTTTTTGGAATCGCGGATATAATCCACCAGCTTTTCGCGGGTCTCTTCGGGAAAGACTTCTGCGAGGGATGGGGGAACCGGCCTGCTGAGGCGGGCGAGATTCAGCAACGTGGCGAAGAACTCCAGGTGAAAAACACCCAGCACTCCGATGAGGGCGGCGATAAACCAGGGATTGGAAAGAGACATGAGAGAAGGGGATGTGCTGCCTGCACTGGGCAATAAAGTCCAGCCAAAAAAAAAGCAGACGGTTTCCCGTCTGCTTTTTAAAATGAACTTGGAAAACGAGGATTACTCGGCGTTTTCTTCGACGTAGCGGACGACGTCGCCCACGGACTGAAGCTTCTCAGCTTCTTCGTCTGGAACGTCGATGCCGAACTCTTCTTCGAAGGCCATCACCAGCTCCACGGTGTCCAGGGAATCAGCGCCCAGATCTTCGATGAACTTGGCTTCAGGGGTCACCTGCTCAGGGTTCACGCCGAGCTGTTCGACGATGATGTCACGGACTTTTTCTTGGATGTTGTCTGCCATAGATTGAAGGGGGATGTGCGGCGGAGAGGTAGCGGCTGGTTATTATTTGGCAAGAGCGAATTCGCTCTTTTTTTGCTCTGAGCATCGAAGAAGAACAAAACGGGTTAGCTCGCTTGCCCGGGGTTTTTGGGCGCGGTGGCTGCTGCATCAGGCAACTTCTCGATGAGCTCACCTTTGAAGTGGGTTAGCAAGCGGTCAAGCACGAGGCCCACCTGATCGAATTTAAAATCATCTAAAACGGCTTTTTTCTCGGGGGAATCTGGGGTCTCACGATACCAGGCATAAGCCAGCCCCTTCACGTCCCATTTGCGTTTGTCCACCCGGAAGACTTGGGCGTAATAAATCCGTGTGCCCTGGGGACTCACCCAGTGATCTGGGTAAGCTGTGAGCACGCGGTTGCGATTGAACAACATCATCACTGCCACCACCAAACCAGCAAAAATGGTAGCACTGCCCCACCAGAACTGGCCGGCGATTTCGCGATCTGTCCAGCGGTGTGGTTTTTCACTCCAGCCATGTTCAGCAGCGTAGGAGACCCAGCGTGGAGGCTCGCCATTTTTCCCTGCGGGCAGCCCTTGGGCCTCCGTTTCTTTGACCCATCTCTCCAGTTGATTGGCAGCCTTCGCTTCATCGTAGCTCTTGAGGTGGACTTGCTCAAACCAGTCCTTTTTATCAGCGATTTTGTTCGCCTCATGGTAGCCGTATTGCCAGTCATACAGGAACCATGCGCCCATGAGGACCAGCATGGCGGCCATCATGCTCATGCGACGGAAATACCAGGGGGTAACGCGACAGACGATGACGCTGGCAGATGCTTCAGTGGCAGTGGACTCCATTTCCCATTCAGAGACCCTGCTGTGGCTGGATGCAACCTGCGTTTTTTCGGGGCTGTGATTCCAAACTCAAGTCCTGTTTCTAAAGGCAAGATCCACAAGGCCATTTACACATTCAAAGTCGTATTTTTCGATAACCTCCCAATCTATCTCCTATGATGCTACTTCTGTTTCTCGGTACCATGGCCCTTTCGCTCCTTGCCTCTTGGCGAGTGCGCAGCGCCTACAATCGCTATTCCCAGGTGCGTGCCTCCAGTGGCTACACGGGTGCGCAGATTGCCCAACGCATCCTGGATCTGAACAACATCCGGGATGTCAGCATCCATGCGATGCCGGGACATCTGGTGGACCATTATGACCCAGGCCAGCGGCGTTTGGTGCTTTCGGAAGAAAACTACCACGGCACCTCGGTGGCGGCCCTGGGTATTTCGGCTCACGAATGTGGTCACGCCATCCAGCACCAGCAGCTTTACGGGCCTCTCCAGTGGCGCATGGCCGCTGTAGGCATCACCCAGATTGCGAGTCAGGTGGTCATGTGGATTCCATTGCTGGGTCTGATGGGTGGTTTTTTCCCTTATCACTTGGTCATCACCATCATGGCCATCGGTTTTGGGATTATGATGCTGTTCCAGTTGGTGACCTTGCCCGTGGAGTTCGATGCGACAGCACGAGCTAAAAAAGTACTGGCCAGCACGGGTGCCGTTTCCGCTGGGCCAGAATACAGCGCCATGAGCAAGGTGCTGGACGCGGCAGCCCTCACCTACGTGGCGGCTTTCGTCAGCTCTCTGGCCTACTTCATGTATTACATCCTCCAGATGGTGGGTGGCCGCAGCAATGATGAGTAATCTCCTTGCCATGGGTTTGAAATCCCATGTCTGAATGACCGGACGGACAGATAATGTCCGTCCGGTTTGTTTTTGGGTTAAAGGCTGTTCGGGTTGCCATTGCATGATGCCTTACCTGCGGCCAGATTTGGCCATGCCTGTTCAACCACGTATATTTTCGCCGATGTTTCGCTTCCTTCCTATTCTCCTGCTCGCCCTCAGCGTGTCAGGAACACATGCCCAAGATGCGAAGGCGGAGGCTGCCAAGCAACTGGCTGAAACTCAGCAGCGGCTCAAAAAACTGTCGGCGACGGAATATGAGCTGGATGGTATCCGCATCAATGCAGCGACACGTGAAGTGCGCATCCCCACGAAAGTGGAACTGCAAAAAGCGCCCATCGAATACATGCTCGTCCATGAAACGGGAAAGACGCATGAGAGCGTGCTGACCACAGCCCTGAGCCCCACGGCTATCCAGGTGGCCCTGCTGCTAGCCAATTACCAAGCGGCGACGGAAGGTATGCTGACGAAAGTGCCGGAAGCGGAGCGCCCAAAAATCTGGAAAGAGGAGCCTCCCGCGAAGCCGAAGGCCAACCAGATCAAAATCACCGTGGAATGGAAAGTGGGCGACGTGACCAAGTCTGCCCCGCTTTCTGACTGGGTGCAGCATGTAGATACTCGCAAACCACCGACTGACCTAGGCACCTGGATCTTTAATGGCTCTTATATGGATGAGCGCGGATTCATCGGCCAGCATGAAGGTTCCATCATTGCCGTGTGGCTGGACCGTGGAGCCCTCATCAATTCCCCTGCGGAAGGCAACTGGCGTGATGATCTCTGGATCTCCCTCCCTGCCAATATCCCCGACATCGGCACCCCTGTGACCGTCATCATTTCCCCTGCCCAACCATGAAACTGATCGCTGCTTTATCTTTTGCTCTACCCTCGCTGATCCTAGCCCAGAGCGGCACCCAGCCTGCCCGCCATGAATCTTTGAAACAGGAGATTCGCCTCGCTTATGATCGCGGGTTGGCCTTTCTGAAAGGCAAACAGAACAACGAAACGGGGCAGTGGGGAGATGCGGAGCCGGTGGCCTTCACCGCGCTGGCCATCACCAGTCATCTTTTGACTCCAGGCCGCCAGCCTACAGAACCTGTTTCTGCGGAGATCGAGAAAGCCTATGCCTTTCTCCTGAAAAACGTCCAGCCAGACGGTGGCATTTACGTGAAGGCCCGTGCGAATTACAATACCTCGCTGGCACTCACCGCTCTGATGCTGAGCCCGAAGCCCCAGAACGAACAGACCCTCCTGGCTGCACGCCGTTTCATCATCGGTCAGCAGAATGATTTCGATGAAAAGGGCAAGCAGGACAATCCCTTCGACGGCGGCATTGGCTACGGCACGCCTAAGCCTAACAATCCAGCCCACGCTGACCTCTCCAACACGCACTTTGCCCTCGAAGCCCTGTATTATTCCCAGGCCCTTTTGGCTGATAAAGGCGATGCGGGTAAAAACGAACCGCAGCTCAATTTTGGCGCGGCGATCCAGTTCATCCAGAACTGCCAAAATCGGCCTGAAACGAACAAAGCTTCTTGGGTCAGCACGGATAAAGCTGACGCCGGCGGTTTTGTTTACAGCCCCGGTGAGACCCGTGGCAAAGACGTCAAAACTGCCGACGGCCGCACTGCCCTACGCAGCTACGGCAGCATCAGCTACGCTGGCATGCTGAGCTTCATCTATGCTGGGCTCGACAAGAGCGACCCTCGCGTGCAGGCTGTGCTGCAGTGGCTGAGTGAAAACTACACCCTGGATGAGAACCCTGGCCTTGGCGCAGAGGGCTTGTACTATTACTACCACACCATGGCAAAGGCCCTGGCGATTGCGGATGTGGACTTCCTCAAGACCAAGGATGGCAAGACGGTGGACTGGCGCGAGGATCTGGCCTCCAAGCTGCTCAACCTCCAGCAGGGCGACGGCTCCTGGGCGAACAGCGCTGGTCGTTGGATGGAAAGTGATACCACTCTCACCACCTCCTACATGCTCATGGCTCTGGCGCGCGTTTACGAAAGCTTGTAAGCCTGCTTTTTCCTTCCATAGCCCGCGCTAGCCCCAGGCTGCGCGGGCTTTTTATTGCTGAGACGTTTCTTCTCTTAGCCATTCCTTTAATCATTGATGATTTCAGCGATTGACCTTCCAAGCGAATTCCTAATAAAAGAAGGGATATGTCTCGGAATTTTTTGCTGTTTGTCGGACTGCTTTTACTGAGCGGAGCGAGCGTTTTACGCGCTGCCACGCCGCCTTTCATTGATCTGGACACAGCTCTAGATTTCAAATCTTCTCCGTCCATTTCCGTGAGTGTGCTTGAGAATCTTTTGTCTCCTTTGAATGACTATCGAGAAGAGGAGGAAGAAAAAGATCCAAGCAGTGGCTACGACAAGGTTGTGATTTGGCAGCTTGCCAATAGCAAGCGTTCCCGGGCTTCCCTCTTCGGTGGACAATTTACCCCTTCCACGATAAGGTTGGCATTGAAAGGCGGCGCATTTGTTCAATGTGAATTTGAACTGAATTCCCGCAAGGATTTAGCCCTTTTATTTCCCATCCTTTCAGATCAAATCACCCGATCGTTAGGCAGTTCCCCATACTTTGCCAATCAACAAGACGATGAGCGTGTGGCGAGTTGGAAGACGAATACGCAGCGGGTGTCTCTCGATCTGGATTCGAAGTATTCTTCAAGAGGAGACGCGAGGTTAGCGCTGCGTGTTGGGACGTTGGGGCAGGCACCTTCCGAACCAGTCGTCATCGCTCCACGTTTATCCATGACGGCAGAATTGGACTACCTCCTGAATTTTGAAGAACTGTGGCGGTGCACTCCGGAAGAATTTGAGAAAAAGTATCGGCCTAAGACGGAGCAGGCTCAAACGGAACCTCCGCAGTTTGAATGGCTGAATGCTGAAAAAAGTCGTGCCCGGTTTTCGCGGAAAATCTTTTCCAATGTGGATGCTACACTGAGTCTCTTTGCCAAATCCATCCCGGTGGAAGAGGCCATCGTCGAGTTTGTCCAGGGCCGTGCGGCGCGGGTCACGGTGTCTTTCTACAACCGGGGAGATTCGGGCGAAATTCAGCGCACTGAATTTTCTGACCGATTCAAAAAAGTCGGGCAGGGCCTGGGGCAGATCTTGAAAGTCGCCCCTACCAATCAATCGGCGACTGCCAGCACGGCGATCAAAACCGTGAGCTGGCAATGGAAGAGCCCCATCGGCATCGCGATGCTGGAGCACAACGATTTTGCGGCTAGCCGCCCCCCAGGCAAACCTGAATTCCTACGACTGAAATTGGCGGCTCCGAATCAGGCAGACTGGAGCATGGGCAAGCTTTCCGTCGGAGTGCAGCGCATGGTCTTGACCAGTAACGTCACCACCACGCCCGAGGGGGACGTGTATATCTCAGGGGTGCCTATGGTGGATCAGGGGGCCAAGGGGTACTGCGTGGCTGCCAGTTGCCAGCGTTTGTTTGAATACTTACAGATTCCTTGTGACCAGCATGAGATCGCCCAGTTGGTGAATGTGGATGCGCAAGCGGGGGCGGATATCTTCGCCATGCAAAAGAGCCTAACTAAAATTGACGATAAATATAAAGTGGCCTTCAAGCCGCACATCAATCCCCAGCAATATTACGTCAGCTCTGGCAAACGCCGCATCTCGCAGAGACAGTTCGTCGTCATTGTGAAAGAGCATGTGGATAAGGGGATCCCTCTGCTTTGGGCCCTGCAGTTAGGCCGTTATCCTGAGGAGCCGCCACTGCCAGGTTCTGGGCAGGTCAGCGGTGGCCACATGCGTTTGATCATTGGCTATAACAGCGCCAAGGGCCAGATCCTATTTACCGATTCCTGGGGCTCTGGGCACGAACTGAAGCGCATGCCTGAAGCCGGTGCGTATGATGCGACCATGGGCGTTTACTCCATGTCCCCGCCTCGGCTGTAGAGGCAATGCCCGCGACCAACGCAGCGGAAAGAAAAATAAAATGACTCGAGTAAAATTTAAAATGATGCCTGCACCTGGGGTTCATTTTTTGGCCTGTCTTCTTCTGTTTCTCGGCTGTCACACGGCTGAGGCCCAGGCTACGCGCTCCTTTGAGGTGGAGTCGGTGTTTGATTTGAATGACCCTTTTGCCATGACCAAAGAAGCCATGGATGTGGCTTTGAGCGGTAAGGACCGCAGCGTCGCCTCGTGGTCTTTCTCCAAGATGAAATCGGGCGATCCATGTGCCATCCTTAACGTTAGGTCAGGGGCTGGATTTCAGGCGCAAATGACGCAACATCGGCTGGCCGTTTCACGTCTGGTGGCTCATTTTAGAAATGATGGCGTGGGTTACAAATTTGAAGTCTATTTGGGATCTCAGAGTGACCGCGAGATTATGGAGTCAGAACTTGAAAACCTCTTTGGCGCACGTTCTACGATGGGGAAGGTTAAACACCGCGATGGCAGGTCGAGTCCAATTTGGCGGTGGGACTCGGAACGAATGATTGTGATTAGTCATGAATTGGGGTCGGAATTAAAATTGGAAATGATCGACCCCAGCTTCCCGCTAGAATGCTCATTTCCCATCCGCAAAACCGTCATTGACCTATCGCCGCAGTTGCTGCTCGTCGCCGCACCTGTGGACTTGGACCCGCTCCTAGATTTTGATAAACTGTGGACTCTCACGCCCACAGATTTGGAAAGCATGTATCAAGTGAAGGGCTCCAATCACAAGGTGGGGGCTCAATTTGAATGGACGGATCCTGAGAAAAAGCAGGCGCGTTTCTCCGGCAAATTCAGCTCCAGCACCCCAGCGGCCACACCCATGACTCTGTTTGCGAAGGCTCTGGCCGTGGATCAGGTGTTCATCGAATTTGTGGACGGTCGCGCTGCGCGGATGACGCTTTCCATCCACACTCGGGGGATTTCTGGAATCATTAAAGGGCCGCAGTTTAGAGCCAAGTTCACCCAAGCTGGGCATCTGGTGGGAAAGAAGCTGGGAGTGGCTCCTCAAAATAGATCTGTTCCAGGGAGCAAGATAGTGCGTTGGATTTGGCAAGCGCCCAAATGTGCGGCATTGCTGGAGCATGATGAGTTCCTGGACAGTGCCCCGTTTGGTCCTGAGTATTTGAGGCTGAAGCTGGCGGCTCCCACCAAGTAAAACAGATCCATAGCCTCAAATTCAATCGCTCTCACGATTTTAATGGCGGGGGGGTAAATGTGGAATCACGTTCAAAAACAAGCGTTCACTTGAACTGCATGAAGCGTAACTCTATTCTCCTGTTCCCTCATGCCGAAGAAATCTGCCGCCAAGTCTCCAGCTATCCCAGCCGCTAGCGATGTCATCCAGGTCCGTGGGGCCTGGCAGAACAACTTGCGCGGAATTGATCTGGATCTCCCTCTCGGAAAGCTCTGTGTCGTTACTGGTCCCAGTGGATCGGGCAAGTCGTCCCTGGCCTTTGATACCATCTATGCCGAGGGCCAGCGTCGTTATGTGGAGACCTTTTCTCCCTACACCCGGCAGTTTTTTGAGCGCATGGATAAACCGAAGGTGGATGCGATTCACGGCATCCCCCCTGCGATCGCCATTGAGCAGGTCAATAACATCCGCTCCACCCGCAGCACGGTGGGGACGATCACCGAGATCAATGATTACCTGAAGATGCTGTTTCCACGATTGGCGGAAGGGCAGTGCCCGGAGTGTCATCGTCCGGTGAAACCGGAGACGCCAGAGAGCATTCAGCATGAACTGATGACAGCTCACGCTGGGAAGCAAGCCCTCATCTGCTTTGGCGTGCCGGTGCCGAAGGATACCCAGGTCAGTGACTTCTTCCCCTTCCTGCAAGGCCAGGGGTATCTCCGGGTTTGGCTCTATGGCGAATCACTCCGCACAGATGAGCCGGAGGCGATGAAAGGACGCAAACTTCCAGCAGTGGTTTTGGTGATTCAGGATCGTCTGACTCTGGAGCCTAACCAAAAGGCGCGTCTCAGTGAAGCCATCGAGGCAGCTCTGCGCCTGGGCAAAGGCCAAATGACGGTGGTACAGGGAAATGAGACGCTTTCATTTTCGACGGATTGGCGCTGTGCTGACTGCGATATCCAGATCCCCGCGCCGACACCGGGACTGTTTTCCTTCAATAGCCCCATCGGTGCCTGTCCTACCTGCAAAGGCTTTGGGCGCACCTTAGGTCTAGACATGCGGAAGGCGATGCCGGATGAATCTTTGAGCATTCGCGAGGGGCTGGTGAAAGCCTTTTCCGGCAGTACTTATCGGGAGAGTCAGGATGATCTGGAACGTGCGGCGAAAAAGAAAGGGGTGGATTTGAATACCCCTTTCTGTGACCTGCCGGAGGCAGAGCAGAAGTGGATCGTTGAAGGCGCTGGCAAAGACCCGGAGGAGGCCTGGCAGAGTGGCGAATGGTATGGAGTGAAAGGCTTTTTTAGATGGCTGGAAAGCCGGGCTTATAAGATGCACGTGCGCATCTTCCTCAGCCGCTTTCGCGCCTACACCAACTGCATGGACTGTGACGGCGGCAGGCTGAAAAAAGACGCTTACAATTTCCGCATCGGTGGGCGCACCATTGCAGATGTGTGGAACCTGCCTGTGGTGGAACTCCTGCCCACGGCGCAGGCCTGGCCCGTCACGCCTGGGGACAATGCGACTCAGATGCTGAGAGATGAAATCTGTGGTCGTCTTAGCTATCTGGAGCGCGCAGGCTTGGGCTACATTCACTTGGATCGGCAGACCCGCACTTTGAGCGGTGGTGAACTCCAGCGTGTGAACCTAACCACGTGTTTAGGAGCCTCGTTGGTGAATACTTTGTTTGTGCTGGATGAGCCGAGCATCGGGCTGCATCCTCGGGACATCGGTCGGCTTATTGGCGTCATGGAAGGGCTTCGTGACAAAGGAAACACCCTCTTGGTGGTGGAGCATGAAGAGTCCGTCATGCGTGCGGCAGATCACGTCATCGAGATCGGGCCTGGGCGCGGCGATAAAGGCGGGTATCTCGTTTACGATGGCCCTTTGGATGGCTTGGAAAAAAAGGTCGGCTCACTAACAGCAGACTATCTCACGGGGCGCAAGAGCATCCCCATTCCAGACCTTCGCCGCCCAGTTTCGATGGGCACCCTTGAGGTTTTAGAACCTGCAAAGCGCTCTAAAAAAGCGGTTAAAGGCGAAGCTCAAAAGACCTCAGCAGCGAGCACGTATCTCTCCATCAAAGGCGCCCGGCAGAACAACCTGAAGAACCTGGATGTGGATATCCCCCTCGGCGTCTTTTGCTGCATCACCGGGGTTTCTGGATCTGGCAAAAGCACCCTTGTTCATGAGGTGCTATTTCGGAATCTGCAGCGCCTTCGCGGTGAGGTGAGTGAAGATGAACCAGGGCGTGTGCGCTCTATCACCGGCCATGAAAAGATCACTCAAGTGATCATGGTGGACCAGTCGCCGCTTGCACGTACTCCACGCAGTACTCCGGCGGTTTATGTGGGGGCTTTCGATGCCATCCGCGCGCTGTTTGCGGAAAGTGAGGATGCTAAGGCGCAGGGGGTGACTCCAGGTTTCTTTTCCTTCAATTCGGGCGAAGGCCGCTGCGAACGCTGCATGGGTAACGGTTTTGAAAAGATCGAGATGCAGTTCCTCAGCGACCTGTATGTGACCTGCCCCGAGTGCGAAGGGAAGCGCTACCAACCACACGCGCTGAAGATTCAACTGCATGGCAAAAGCATCCATGATGTCCTGGGCATGACGGTGGAGGAATCCTCCGAATGGTTTGCCCAGATGGACGCTCCAGCCTCGGGCGGGACCGTGCGTGCGGATGCTTCATTCATTCGCAAAGCTCGCCAAGTGGGGGAACAACTGGCCATCCTCGTCGAGGCGGGGCTGGGTTATCTGAAGTTAGGCCAGCCGCTGAATACCCTTTCTGGGGGCGAAGCGCAGCGGCTGAAACTCGTGGGGCACTTGATCGAAAATGCCTCCGAAAAAGGCGAGGTCGGCACGTCTCTTTTGCTTTTGGATGAGCCTACCACAGGATTGCATTTCGACGACATTGCCCTGCTGGTGAAGTTGCTTCAACGCCTGGTCGAAGAGGGCAACAGCCTGCTCGTGATTGAGCACAATGTGGATGTGATTCAGTGCGCGGATTGGGTAATTGATCTGGGCCCCGATGGTGGATCTCAGGGCGGGCAATTGGTGGTGGCGGGCACACCTGAAGTGGTCGCCGCCTGCGAGGCTTCCTGGACGGGGAGATACCTGGCCGAGAAATTCGGGCAGGGGAGAACGGTGGCTCGCGCGGCTGAACAAGCGGCGGCTTATGCCACCCGCAAGTTGCGTAAACCGGAAGCCTTCGCTGCCAATGCCATCAGCATTCGCGGAGCCCGCGAGCACAACCTCAAAAACATCTCGCTCGATATTCCACGCGATCAATTTGTGGTGGTCACGGGGCTCAGTGGCAGCGGTAAATCCTCCCTCGCTTTTGACCTCGTGTTTGCCGAAGGTCAACGTCGCTTCCTCGACAGCATGTCGGTTTACGCTCGCACCTTTGTGGAGCAGATGGAAAAGCCGGAGGTGGATGTCATTAGTGGGGTGCCGCCGACGGTCGCCATCGAACAGCGCATCTCCCGGGGCGGTGGTAAATCCACCGTGGCCACGGTAACGGAGGTGTATCATTTCCTCCGTCTGCTGTTTGCCAAATTAGGTACGCAATACTGCCCGAAGTGCGATGTGCCCGTGCAAAAACAGAGCCTCAGCGCCATCAGTCAGACTGTGGTGGAGCGTGCTAAAAAAGGCTCTCTGCAAATCCTGGCTCCGCTGATCAAGGCGCGCAAAGGCTTCCACACTGACGTGGCTGAAGCTGCGGCCAAACAGGGCATCGAGATGTTGCTGGTAGATGGTCAGTTCCGCGAGACAGCGAACTTCAAGCGGCTGGAGCGATTCAAGGAGCACAGCATTGATGCCGTGGTCGGCCAGGTGAAAAAGGGGGCATCGGCCATTGAGCTGCGACCGCTTTTGGAAAAGGCCCTGAAGATGGGTAAGGGCACCGTTAAACTCTGGTTGCCTGGGAATACCTCACAAGTCCTCAGCACGGAGATGAGCTGCCCGAAGTGTGACCTTTCCTTTGAAGAACTGGACCCACGTCTTTTTTCCTTCAACAGCCCTCATGGCTGGTGCCCCACCTGCCGTGGTTTTGGATTCAAAGTTGCTGCACACGGGGCTACTCCTCGCCGAGATGACATCTCGAAATTGGAAGCGGAGATGGAGGAGGAGCGGCGTCTTTCCCGAGGTGCGGATGATGAGGAAGAAAACAATGAGCGCGTGCTATGCCTGGAGTGCCATGGCTCACGTTTGAATGAAACCGCCCGTTATGTGCGGCTCCAGGACTTTACCGTGCCGCACATCAATGCGCAGTCTGCGATTGAGGCGGCGGAGTCCGTTAAAAAACTGAAGTTCCAGGGCACGGAAGGCATCATTGCCAGGGACATCATGAAGGAGATCGAGCAGCGGCTGCACTTCATGAAAGAGGTGGGGCTGGGTTATCTACAGCTCAATCGCAGTGCCGATACCCTCAGCGGTGGGGAAGCCCAGCGCATCCGCTTGGCGGCTCAGTTGGGCAGTAACTTGCGGGGCGTGCTTTATGTTTTGGATGAGCCCACCATCGGTCTGCATCCTCGGGACAATGAGCGCCTGCTGGATACCCTCATGGCACTGCGTGACAAGGGAAACTCCCTCCTCGTGGTGGAGCATGATGACGATACCATGCGCCGGGCAGATACCATCATTGACCTAGGGCCTGGCGCAGGGCGTTTCGGTGGCGAGATCATTTCCCAAGGCAATCTGGCTCACATCCTCAAGGATGAAAAAAGCGTCACCGGGCAGGGATTGCGGAATCCGTTTAAACATCCCTTGTTAGGTGCGCGGCGCGCTCTGCCTGCGGCAAAGGCGAAGGAAGGCTGGTTGAAGATCAATCGTGCGCACGCGAATAACCTGAAGGACATCAATGTGCAGATTCCCGTGGGAAGGCTCACAGTCATCACAGGGGTCAGCGGCAGCGGTAAAAGCACCTTCCTCCATCAGGTACTGTTCCCAGGGATGAAGGCGCTTTTGAGCAAGGAGAAGAAACGCAAGTCGCCCAACCAGCTCTGGGATTCCATCGTTGGGGCCGATCAGTTTGGCTTCGTGTATGAGGTGGATCAGTCCCCCATCGGCAAAACCTCGCGCTCTTGTCCGGCTACCTACGTGGGTATTTTGGACGAGATCCGCAAACTCTTCGCTCAGGTGCCTGTTGCCCGTGCTCGCGGCTACGATGCGGGGCGTTTTTCCTTCAATACTGAAGGAGGGCGTTGCGAAGCCTGCCAAGGCAATGGCAACGTGAAGGTAGAGATGAATTTCTTGCCGACCACCCGAGTGCATTGCGAGATCTGCAACGGTCTGCGATTCAACTCCGCGACCATGGAGATCGAATACAATGGCAAAAACATCGGTCAGGTGCTGAAGATGAGTATCACGGAAGCGGCTGAGTTCTTCGCTCATCAGCAGCGCATCGCCCGGCCCTTGCAGCTCTTGGCGGATACGGGCGTGGGATACTTGCAGTTAGGCCAACCTAGCCCCACCCTCAGCGGCGGGGAGGCGCAGCGTATCAAGCTGGTGACGGAACTCAGCGGTGGCGTTTCACGGTCTGCGACTGAAAAAATCCGTGGGCTGAAGAATACGAAGCGGAATCTCTATCTCATTGAGGAGCCGACCATCGGCCTGCACATGACGGATGTGGGCCGCCTCATAGATATCCTGCATCGTTTGGTGGATGATGGGCACACGGTGGTCGTGATTGAGCATCACCCGGATATCTTTGCTGAGGCCGATTACATCATTGATATCGGTCCTGAAGCGGGAGCCGAAGGAGGTGAACTCGTCGCCTCAGGAACGCCTGAAGAAGTGGCTCAACACAAAGTGAGCCGCACAGCACCGTTCCTGAAGCGAATCTTGGACTTGTAGAGGTGAAATAGGGGGAGGCATTTGAGGTGCCTCCCTCAGCTTCCCCAAATTTAGTCTTTCGTCACCACATCGCCATACAGCGTGAAGTTTTCATAGTGGCTGATGCGCACGTTGAAAATCTGACCGATGTGACGGTCGGGGTTGCCTTCGAAGATCACAATCTTGTTCGTGCGCGTGCGCCCCATGAGACGGCTTTCATTCGTCTTACTGGTGCCTTCACAAAGAATTTCCACCTCCTGGCCTAACAATTCCTCATACTTGGTCCAGGCGTGTTTGTTCACTAGGGCCAGCAAATCTTGGTTACGCGCTTCCTTGACCTGTTCGCTGAGCTGGATGGCGTCATCCATTTCAGCCGCAGGCGTGCCGCGACGTTTGGAGTAACGGAAGACGAAGGCGTTCTCGAACTTCAGTTTGTCGAACAGTTCACGCGTCTGCAGGTAATGTTCTTCGGTCTCGCCAGGAAAGCCGACGATGACATCGGTCGTCACGGCGATGCCGGGACGTGCGGCGCGGATGCGCTCCACGAGGTCCGTGAACTTCGCCGCCGTGTAGGGGCGATGCATCCTTTTCAGGATTTCATCGCTGCCACTCTGCACGGGCAAGTGTACATGCTCAGCCAATTTAGGCAGATATGTGAAGGCCTCAATGAGGTCCTTCTTGTAACCAATCGGGTGCGGGCTGGTGAAGCGAATGCGCTGGATGCCAGGCACCTCATGCACGGCTTCCAAAAGCTGCACAAACGGGCTCTTGCCATCCACAGCGGGGAACTCGTGACGGCCGTAGAGATTGACGATCTGGCCTAACAAAGTGACTTCTTTCACGCCCTTGTCGGCGAGACGGCGCACTTCTTCCGTGATGTCGGCGATGGGGCGGCCGCGCTCGCTTCCTCGAGTGTAGGGCACGATGCAAAAGGTACACTTCATGTTGCAGCCCTGCATGATGCTGACAAAGGCCGACCCCTGATTTTCTTTGAGGCTGTGGTCGCGGATGGCGTTTTGGCTGGCCTGCTCTTCCTCAATGTCCACGATGGAGAAGCGCTCCTCATCCATCATCTTTGCCTCTTTAGCCCGGATGATTTCATCCACGTAATCCACCACGCGATGGTATTTCTGGGTGCCTACCACGAGGTCCACCTTGGTCTTTTCCACCAGCTCACTGCCACGGCTTTGTGCCATGCAGCCCATGAAACCGGTGACGAGGGGGACGCGGCGGCGGCGCACCATGCCCATTTTGCCAATGGCTTTCTGTTCCGCCTGGTCACGCACGGAGCAGGTATTGATCAGCACCACATCCGCATCGGTATCCGTGGCGGTCATGGTGTAGCCGCGCTCGACGAACATTTGCGATACCTGCTCGGTATCGCGCTCGTTCATCTGGCAGCCGTAGGTCTTGATGTGAACTCGGGGCATGGGGGTGGCGAGTTTAACCAGAAAGACACCAATGACAACCCACGGTTAGCAGAGTCCATCAAGCCCCTTCCTCCTTGCCTACGGCCTAAAGTCCCCCCACGTTGACCCATGCTAGCGATTTTTATCGTCATCCTGCTTCTGTGTTTCGGCGTCTGCCAGTGGGCAGCGGGCCGTTACGCCCAGGTGACGGAGGATGGGATGAAGGAGAGGGCACCCACCGCACACACCGGGGCAGAGATGGTGAAACTCTTTCTGGCCTACGAAGGCGTGACGGATGTGGAGATCGTTGAGCATGACAGCATGGCCTCGGATTATTTTGATCCGCGTCGCCGGCGGTTATTTTTGCAGCCTCGGGTCGCCCGGGGCACCTCCATGGGGGCCTGGGCCATCGCCCTGCATGAGGCGGCCCATGCGCTACAGACGGAAGAGGCTTTAGGGGATCTCAAGTGGCGGCAAACCGTGATTCGGCTGAATCGCTATGGCCCTATCTTTGGCCTTTTAGGTGTGGTGGGCATGATTTTCCTGCGTTTCCCACCCCGGTTTGCCGTTGCCGGTTTAGTCGCCGTCTGTGTCATGCTTTTGCTGCTGAACATCGGCACCCTGGCGGTGGAGTACAATGCCAATGCCCGCCTGCGCAAATTCATCGAGAAACATCTCCAGCGCTTCCCAGATGCCCAGGATCGCCTTTCCTCTCACCTCTCGCGGGTAGCCTTGAAGGAAGTGGGGGATCTGCTTCGGTCACCGCGCTATTTCT
Organism: Prosthecobacter dejongeii; assembly: GCF_014203045.1. NCBI lineage: Bacteria > Pseudomonadati > Verrucomicrobiota > Verrucomicrobiia > Verrucomicrobiales > Verrucomicrobiaceae > Prosthecobacter > Prosthecobacter dejongeii. Next base: position 239,678 of record NZ_JACHIF010000009.1, on the reverse strand, counting down.
TTTTCAGCGCCCTGCCGGGCAGTGGCAAGATCCGCCCGGTGAAGCCGGTGGACGAATCGTAGCAATTTGCGGGAGAGAATCGGTTTGGAAGGCGTTTAGTTTCGGATCATGACTCGCCGCCATTTCATCACCACTGCCTCCGCCCTGGTCGCCAGTTCTAGCTTTGCCGCAGAGCCTCGGCTTCGCATCGGCCAGATCGGCACCACCCACTCCCATGCAGGCGGTAAAATGGGCGCGATACGTGGCCTCAAAGAAGTGTGGGACGTAGTCGGAGTGACTGAGCCTGATACTGCCTTGCATGCCTCAGTGAAGGAGTCTGCTATCTATCAAGGCCTGCCCATACTTTCAGAAGAGCAACTGCTGGGCACCGACGGGCTGAAAGCGGTGGTGGTAGAGACGCGTGTGGATACCTCCTGTGCGGTGGCTATGCGCTGCGTGCAGGAGGGCAAGCACATCCATCTGGATAAGCCTGGAGCGCTCGGACATGCGGAATTTAAGGCGATGCGTTTAGAGGCGGAGAAGCGCGGACTCACGGTGCAGATGGGCTACATGCTGCGTTACAATCCAGCCTTTGAGTTGCTTTTCAAAGCGGTGCGTGAAGGCTGGCTGGGGGAGATCACGGAGATTGATGCGGCCATGGGCAAGCTGGCCGATGCGGCGACGCGCAAGGATATCGGTGCCCTGCCGGGGGGAGGCATCTTTGAACTGGGTTGCCATGTCATGGACGTCATTGTCACCTTGATGGGGCGGCCGACCGCAGTGCAGCCTTTTTCGACCCCGAATGGCAGCGATGGAGTGAAGGATAACCAGATGGCTGTTTTGCAATATTCGAAAGCCACTGCGGTGGTGCGCTGTAATCACACTGACCCTTTTGGCGGACCTCGCCGTCGGTTTAATGTCACCGGTACGGAAGGCACCTTGGAGATCGTGCCCTTGGAATCAGGCAAGGTGAATCTCTCACTGAAACAGGCGCGTGGATCTTATAAAAAGGGGACGCAATCCATCCAGATGGACGTGCCGAAGGGACGCTACGATCTTGAGTTTGTGGACTTGGCGAAGGTGGTTCGTGGGGAAAAAGCCTTGGCTTGGGATGCGGCTCACGACATCGCTCTCCATGAGACTGTTTTGAAAGCGGCTGGGGCCTGGGAAAAGCCTTAGTCAGCTCAGGTGGCCAAGATTTTGCTCGCATTTCCTGGTCTTATCCGGCTCAATCGAAACGTTCCACAGCGACTCTCGTTTCTCTTTCTGATCATGAAGCCTTTCTTTCTCCCTGCTTTTCTCCTCCTCAGTCTTTCAGTTCAAGCTGCAGACTGGCCGACCTTTCGCGGAGCTGACCGCAAAGACATTTCCTCTGAAACTGGCCTGCTGAAAAAGTGGCCTGCCAGCGGCCCTAAGCAGGTGTGGCTGAACAAAGATGTTGGCTTGGGGTATGCCGGCTTTGCTGTCGTGGGAGACACGGTTTACACGCTGGGTGCTCGCGACGTGGTGGAGTATGTGATCGCCGTGGATGCAGCGACGGGAAAGGAAAAATGGGCCGCCGAAGCAGGAGCCCTGCTGACCAATGGTTGGGGCGATGGCCCGCGCAGCAGCCCGACTGTGGATGGCGACAAAGTCTATGCCATGGGCGGGAAGGGGACCCTGGTGTGTCTGAATGCGGCCGATGGGAAAGAAATCTGGCGCACGACGATGGATAGCCTGGGCGGCAAGGTTCCTGGATGGGGCTATTGCGAGAGCCCGCTGGTGGATGGCAATCTCGTCATCGTCACTCCAGGTGGAGCCCAGGGCACGCTCGCGGCTTTTGATAAAGCTACCGGGAAGAAAGTCTGGCAGTCAGCCGAATGGACGGACCCGGCGCAGTATTCCTCCATCATTGCGGTGGATCACAATGGTGCACGCCAGCTCATTCAGCTCACCATGCAGAGCGTGGCTGGTGTGAATGCAGCGGATGGTAAACTGCTGTGGAAGACCGAGTTTCCAGGCAAGACAGCCGTGATCCCCACCCCGCTCTTCCAGGACGGGCAGGTCTTTGTTGCGGCGGGCTACGGAGTTGGTTGCAAGTCTTTTAAAATCAAGGCGGGAAATGAGATCGAAGAGCTCTATGCCAGCACCGACATGGTGAATCATCACGGCGGCATGGTGCTGGTGGAGGGTCATCTTTATGGTTATTCCGACAAGGCGGGCTGGACCTGCCTGGACTTTAAAACGGGTGCGGTGAAGTGGGCTGAGAAGAAGCTACTGGGCAAAGGGGCTATCCACTCTGCGGATGGCATGCTGTATTTGCTGGAAGAAAAAACCGGCACGGTGGTGCTTATTGAGGCCAATCCAAAGGGCTGGGAAGAGCATGGTCGTTTCACCCTGCAACCTCAGACGACTCAGCGGAATCCCAAGGGCATGATCTGGGTTCACCCCGTGGTGAGCGGTGGCAAGCTTTACCTTCGTGATCAAGAGCTTCTGTTCTCCTTTGATGTGAGCGGCAAGTAACGGATCTGGATTTTTCTTTAAGCGCCTCACCTGCATCGGGTGGGGCGTTTTCTTTTGGGCTCTGCGTGTTGTCACAATCGGCCCACATTGCGTCACCAGTTCCGCGAAAGGACGGCAAGGAGATGCGCGATTACTCCAATTCCATGACTTCCCTTTTAACCCGCCGCCAATTCGCCCAGACCACTGGGGCCGCCGCCATCCTCACTGCCTCTAGCACGTTACGTGCTCAACAAAAGGCTGACTCCAGTGAAACCCTTCGCATCGGTCTCGTCGGCTGTGGTGGCCGTGGCACGGGCGCTGCCTCTCAGGCTTTGGGGGCCGACTACAATGCCAAACTCGTCGCCATGGCGGACGTGGACGAAAAGCAGATCGAAGGTAGCATCAATAGCCTCTCGCAGAAGTATCCTGACCGTGTGGATGTGAAGCCGGACAAGAAGTTCATCGGCCTGGATGCTTACCAGAAGCTTATTGATTCCGGGGTGGACGTGGTCCTGCTGGCTAGCCCTCCAGGGTTCCGCCCAGTGCACCTCATGGCGGCAGTGGATGCGGGGAAACATATCTTTGCCGAAAAGCCCATGGCAGTGGATACCATTGGTTATCACCTCGCTATGGCGGCGGTGAAGAAAGCGGCGGAGAAGAAGCTGAACATCGTGGCTGGCTACTGCTGGCGCTACAGCACCTCCCGCAAAGAAGCTTTTTCACGATTGCAGGATGGCCAGATCGGCGATGTGACCAGCATTTTGGCCACCTATCATACAGGCCCTGTGAAGCCGATGCCGCCAGCGAGCGGTCGTCCAGCAGGTATGAGCGATGTGGAGTGGCAGGTGCGGAACTGGTATAATTTCTCCTGGCTCAGCGGGGACAGCATCGTGGAGCAGGCCGTGCACAGTGTGGACAAACTTTGCTGGGCTATGGGGGATAAGCCGCCGCTCAGTTGCATCGCCACCGGTGGGCGTCAGATCCCAGCGGAAGACGGCAATATCTTTGACCACTTTCATGCCGCCTATGAGTGGGGCAATGGCATCTACTGCCACCTCGCCAATCGGCAGATCAAAGGTTGCCAGGGGCACAATCAGGACATCATCCGAGGTGAAAAGGGAGCGCTCATCATTGGCAAAGGCGCAGCTCCTTTCATTGATGGGCAAAAGCGTTGGCGCTTCAAAGGTGAGGATAAGAACATGTATGACCTGGAGCATGAAGCTCTCTTTAATGCCATCCGCAAAGGCGAGGTCATCAATGACGGAAATCGTATGATGCTATCCACGCTTGTTGGCATCATGGGCCGTGAAGCCGCCTACACTGGGCAGCTTTTGACCTGGCAGCAGATGCTGGATTGCACCCAGGATCTGGCTCCAGATACGCTGAAATGGGGAGACAGCTTCAAGCCTACTCCCATGCCGATGCCGGGTATCACCAAGTTCCAAATTCCCGAACCAAAGAAGCCTGAAGATCAGGCGAAGGAAAATAAGGGCGCGTAGCACTCTTGTTTGTTGTCTGGCAGATCCGTTGTTAATCAACGGGTCTGCTTACAGCGTCAGCTCGCTGATGCGTTCCATCACTTCATCGGCAAGAGCTTGATAAAGATCGCGGCCTTCTTCGCGGTGCGCTTTGAGGTCTGGCTGGTAGGGTTTTCCGACCACGAGACGAATTTGGGCTGGCCGTAGAAACTTGGCTCCGCGTGGGTAGGCCTCGTAGCTGCCATAAATGCGCACGGGCAGAACGGGGGCACTGCTTTTGGCGATGAATAGACCCACGCCAGCTTCTGCCTTTTGTGGTTTCCCATCGAAACTGCGAGTGCCCTCAGGAAACATCAGCACCTTTTTTCCGCTTTTCAGAAGACGGATGGTGGACTTCAGGCTGGAGGCATCGGGCTTGTCCTTATCCACCGGTATCGTCTGCCAACTGCGCAGGAGTTTGCCTGCCATGGGGTGATCAAACAGGCTTTTGCGGGCAAAGAAATACAGGGGCTCATCAAAGGCCTGTCCGATGAACGGTGGATCCAGAAAGCTAACGTGATTGGCCACGATAAGGGCGGGACCGGCGAGATTCAGGTTCTCTTCACCGACGACTCGAAAGTCATAAAAACTCCGAGCGACAGCCCGGAAAATGGTGTGCCCGATGCGGTAGGAAAGATTCATGCTTACTCAGTGGGGGGCAGGCGATCCAGCACCGCTTGCACGGCACCTTCCAGTGTGAGGTGACTGTTATCAATGACCACCGCCCCTTCTGGAATCACAAGCGGGGAAGTCTTGCGGGTGGAGTCTAGGCGATCTCGCTCTGCGACTTGATCCGTATGCCCTTGTGCACTGCGGCGGGCTGCCCGGACTTCTTCGCTGGCATCAATGTAAAACTTCAGCGGACTTTCTGGGAACACCACGCTGCCGATGTCGCGACCTTCCATAACCAGAGGACCGAGATCGGCCAAGGCACGCTGATCCGCGACGAGGCGGGAGCGGACTTCCGGCACGCGAGCGACCAGGGACACTCCACGATTCACGGGGTCGCTATTGAGGTCTTCGGCGGAAAGGATGCGACCGCTGATGGAGACCTGCGTCTGGCCTTCGGTAACGGGTGAATCCACCACGATCCCTGCAGCCGCCTGACGCACAGCGTCCTGGTCATTCGGGTCAATGCCTGTCTGCAAAACCGCCCAGGTCATGGCGCGATACATGTTGCCCGTGTTCACGTAAATGTAGCCTAGCCGTTGGGCGAGGATGCGGGCGACACTGCTTTTGCCAGAGGCAGCAGGGCCGTCGATAGTGATCACGGTAGAGGAAGGCATGACGGAAAAATAACAGTCGAATACGGGGACGATACTAACGTGTGCTTAGCCCACTTTGCGGGGGATACGGGAGATCACCGGAATGGGAGTTTCTCCATTTTCATTTTTCAAGAATAGCGCGAGGTCATGCTCAAAGCCAGGGTAGCTGGTGCCGATGCACTCGGAGCCTTCGATGACCGTTTCGCCATCAGCAAACAGGCCAGCGATGGCAAAGGCCATGGCGATGCGGTGGTCATGGTAAGTGCTGATGGTGGCACCCTGAAGCTGGGCACCGCCTTCGATTTCCATGCCGTCGTCAAATTCGGTGACGGTCACACCCATGCGGCGCAGGTTCTCGGCCACGGCCGCGATGCGGTCCGTTTCCTTCACTCGCAGTTCGTGCGCATCCTGGATACGGGTCTTTCCACGAGCCAGCGCGGCGGCGACAGCGAGGATGGGCAACTCGTCAATGACGTTGGGGATCTCCGCACCGCCGATAACGGTGGCATTCAGGTCGCCACCTTTGACAGTAACGTTGCCACGGGGTTCACCGTCGGTGGTTTCCTCGGAATTATGAATGTGGGCCCCCATGCGCAACAGCACATTGATCACGCCTGTGCGTGTGGGGTTGAGACCAACGTTCTTGAGCGTGATCTGCTGGCCCGGGCTGGCAGCGGAGGCTACCATCCAGAAGGCGGCACTAGAGATGTCTCCTGGCACGACGATGTCCGTCGCGCGGGCGGATTGACCGCCATAGACGGAGATGGCATTGCCCTCACGCAGCCACTTGATGCCAAAGTGGGACATGATACGCTCCGTGTGATTTCGAGTGGCCACGGGCTCGATAACGGTGGTCTTGCCCGGTGCATACAGACCTGCCAGTAGGATGGCAGACTTCACCTGGGCGCTGGCCATGGGCAGGGTGTAAGTGATGGCCTGCAACGAGCCACCCGTGACTTTTAAGGGAGCGCAAATTTTCTCGCCCTGGCCTTCCACCTTAGCTCCCATCAGGCGCAGTGGGTCGGCCACGCGTTTCATCGGGCGTTTGGAAAGGGAGGCATCCCCAAACATCTCAGTGGTGAATGCCTGGCCAGCGAGGATGCCGGAAAGGAGGCGAATGGTGGTGCCCGAATTGCCGCAATCCACCGGGCCAGAAGGGGCCTTGAGCTGGGGGCCATTACCCGTAATGGCCAGCTTGGTCAGGCCGATGCCGTCGGTTTCTTCCAGAGGTTCTACCTTGGCACCCATGGCTTCCATGGCCTTGACGGAGCACAAGCAGTCTTCGCTGGGCAGGAAGCCGTCAATGACAGTGGTGCCTGAGGCCATGCCCGCAAACATAGCGGCGCGGTGACTGATGCTTTTATCGCCAGGAACGGAGATTTCGGCGGGGAAGGATTTGAGCTTTCGGACTTTCAGAGTGGCCATATCAGGAGACTGCCGCCGGGACGGTCCTGCGCAGGCTTTGGGCCTCGGCTAGGAAGCGGCGGAGTTCTTCTTCGTCCGGCTTGTCGAGGATTTCAAGAAGCTCTGTCAAAGTGTCCGCCGCAGCACGCAGTTGAGCCGTCAAGGCAGGGCGGTTTTCCAGGGCAATGCCTGTCCACAAGCCGGGGTCACCTCCGGCCACGCGGGTAGTGTCGCGAAAGCCATTGGCCACGCAGGCCACCGCACTTAGGTCCGTGCGTAAGGCGGCCAATGTGGTCACGGCGGCCATCATGTGCGGCAGGTGGGAAATACGGGCCACCTTTTCATCGTGCTCCTCGGGAGACATTTGCAGAACTCGACAACCTAGAGCCTGCCAAAAGTTTTTCAGGCGGGGAAGTTCGGCATTTTCTGCGCCGATAGGCGTCAGTAAGCAGGTGGCGTTTTGAAAAAGATCTGCCCGCGCCACCTCAATGCCTGTTTTTTCAGACCCTGCCATGGGATGACTGCCAATGAAGCGTGAACCGAGAATGGGGTGCAGAGCGCGAACCACGCTGCCTTTCACGCTGCCCACATCGGTGATCAGGCAATCGTCGGCGAGTTGACCTTGCGTGATTTGCTCAGCCAGGGTTGCCATCGTCTCCACAGGCGTGCAGAGGATGATGAGAGAGGCACCTTCCGCAGCGGCCGCGGCATCTGTAAAAAAATCTGCCTGAATTCCCCGTGAGCGGATGCCTGCCTCCGCGTTTTCACGTCTAGCCCACAGGCGTAGTTTCGCCCCTGGAATGCGCTGTTGTACAGCAAGAGCTAAAGACCCACCGAGCAATCCGGGTCCAAAAATGGCAATGATTCTTTCCACGATCACTCGCGAGGCTTAATACGGCACGCGGAAGATGTCACCTGTTTCCGGATCGCGGGCCTTCTGGCCTGGGCGAAGCCCTTCCACACTGATGACTTTCTTGGGATCCTTGGGGCTGTAAACAAACCCAGGTTTACCCGGAACCGCACGGGCATAGGGCACATCCCCGGCAGGTGGTGGTGTGACGGCTGGTGGGGTGGACGGCGTGGTGATCACAGGCGGGGTGGTTACCGCTGGCGGTGTCACCGTGCCACCTGGGACAGTCGGCTGAATCCCTGGAGGGGTGACCGAGAGTCCAGGATCCACCACCGGGGCCGTTGGGTCCAAATTGGGCACCGGGACCTGCGGGCCGACTGGAGCCGGCGTCGGGGCGATGGGCTCCACGTAACGGTTCGGGTCGCCATAGCGTGGGGGCTGATCCAGAGAGCGTCCACGTCCCGCGAAGGGGCGTGGATCTGGGCCGTAGCAACTGGCGAGCGATGCCGTGATCGCAGTGAGGACGAGGAGATGCGTGGAGCGCTGCATCGGGAGTGTGGGGTAGGGAGGTTAACTGTTCACGCGCATGGGCATGAGCACGTAGAGGAAATTGGTGCCGGTGCGGAGAACGCCAGGACTGATTTCATCAATCAAGTGAAGATACACTTCATCCGCGCTGAGGTTGCGCAGCGGGGCCATGGTGAACTCCGGATTGAAAGCGATGGTGATGGAGGCACCCTTGTAATTGAGGGGGATGGTTTCACGCGCTTCCCCGATGTCCGGGCTGCTGGCGATGATTTCCACCTGCCCAGGGGTGAACTGGAACTTCACCGAGTTCGACTTCTCACTGGCGAGGAGGGACACACGGCTGATAGCCTTCAGGAAAACTTCGCGCTCCAGGGCGATGCGCTCCTTGGCTTCGCCGGGGATCACCTGGCGGTAGTTCGGATAGTTGCCGTCGATCAGCTTGCTGATGAGCAGGCTGTCACCCAGGTCAAAACCTACCTGGCTGCTGGTCACGCGAATGATCACCTCGCCTAAGTCGCCGCAAAGGCGGGCCAGTTCGTTCACAGCCTTGGTCGGAACGATGATGTCCACTTCCTGGCTCTGGGGGAATTCCAGTTCCTGCTCCACCATGGCCAGACGACGGCCATCCGTGGCCACCATGGTCAGGGTGTTGTTCTTGAAGGAGAAAAGGATGCCGTTCAGCACATAACGAGTTTCGTCGGTCGAGATGGCATAGGATGTCTTTTTCAGGCAATCGCGCAGAATCTGCTGATCAATCTTGAACTCACGGGCGTCGTCAAAGCGGGGCAGGGCAGGGAATTCCTCGCTGGTAAGGCCCAGCACCTTGAAATAGGACGGGCCGCTGCGGATGGAAGCGACGTTTTTCTCATCCACGCTGATCTGGATGTCTTCCGCAGGAAGCTCACGAATGATCGTGGCCAGACGGCGGGCCGGCAGGGTGGTGGCCCCTTCTTCCTCGACCTCAGCGGCAACGCTGCAAGTCACGCCGACATCCAGGTCCGTTGTGGTCAGTTCCAGCACGCCATTTTTGGCGCGGAGCAGGACGTTAGAGAGGATGGCCAGGGTGGTGCGTGCACTGACGACGTGCTGCACTTGCTGAATGGCCTGCTGGAGAGATTCCTTGCTGATCGTGAACTTCATATAAAAAGGCGTGCCTGCTGCTTGAGACGAATGGCCTTTTTTATCAGAGGGCAGACGAACGGCAAGGAGTTTGGCAGGGAAAGTGAAGGGGGACGTTAGGGCCTCCAGGTTAAAAAGTCGCCCCTAAACCTCCAATAACGACTTTTTGTCCTCGTTTTCTTGTAGGGGTGAACGGTGATTTATTGGAGTTTACTTCTGTCCTTTGTTCGCCTTACCGCCCTTGCCACCTTTTTTCGGGGCTTCGGGTTTCTTCCAGATTTCGACGGGGACGTCGTTGTTTTGACGGGCTCCAGGCGTGCTGCGGCCGTTGGCGACTAGGGTTTCCAGTTTCTTCGTGAGGCGGTCAACGATTTCGGGGTGCTGGGTGGCAAGGTTGGTCTGCTCTCCGAGGTCGGCTTCCATGTTGAAAAGCTGTACGGGTGGCGAGTCCTTGGGCTCGGTGCCGGGGCGGGGGTCGCTCCAGCCACCGGAACCTGGGCAAAGGGCGAGCTTCCACGGCCCCTCGCGGATGGCAAAGACACCCTGGATGCTGTGATGGATGAGGGATTCGCGAGCGGGTTTGCCAGTTTCACCCAAGAGGGTAGGGAGGAAGCTGAAGCTGTCTTCGGCGGCAGTTTCTGGAGTAGTTGCTTCGGTGATGTCGGCGGCGGTGGCAAAAAAGTCCGTCAAGCAGGTGAGCTGGCTAGTCGTCTGGCCGGGCTTCACCTTGGCAGGCCAGCGGACCAGGAAGGGAACCCGGTGGCCACCATCGTAGATGTCAGCTTTGTGACCGCGCAGTTTAGAGCTGGGGTTGTGGCCTTTGGCCAGCAGTTCGGGATAGTTGGCACTGGGCGAGCAGCCATTGTCGCTGGTGAAGACGATGACGGTGTTTTCGGCCAAGCCGTTGTCATCCAGAGCTTTGAGGACTCGGCCAATGGCGGCATCGGTTTCCATCACGAAGTCGCCATATTGGTTCAGGCCACTTTTGCCCCGCCACTCGGGATTGGGCAGGATGGGGGTGTGCGGGGAGGCGAGGGGGAGGTAGAGGAAGAACGGCTTGCCTGACTTTGCATCGGCGGATTTTTCGCTGACGTAGGCGACGGTTTTGTCAATCAAGGTCGGCAGAACTTCGTAGCCAGTGAAACCTGGGGCAGCAGGGCCCTTGCGGGTGTATTTGTCCGTCTTTCCCTGAACCATTTCAATGGAGCGGTCTTCGGTCGGCAATGCCGTGACACGGTCATTCTCAATGAAGCAGTATGGCACCATGTCCAGGGAGGCACTGATACCAAAGTAGTGGTCGAACCCGACGCTGTTCGGCCCGTGGGTGGCAGGTTGGGTGAAGTCCACACTCCAGGTCTGTTGGGGGGATTCAATGTTCAGTTCCGCCACGGTCTGGCTCTCTTTGACTTTCCAGTCCATGCCGAGATGCCATTTGCCGATGACGGCGGTGTGGTAGCCCTGCGCTTTGAGCATGGAAGCCACGGTCATGCGATCTGTGGCAATTAGGTGCGGGCTGAGTCCGCCCAGGACGCCCTTTTGCAACTTGGTGCGCCAGTTGTAGCGGCCTGTGAGGGTGCCATAGCGGGTGGGGGTGCAGACGCTGGAGGGCGTGTGGGCATCGGTGAAGGTCATGCCTTCCTTGGCGATGCGGTCCATGTTGGGCGTGGCAATTTTGCCCTCAGGATTGAGATGCTTCACATCGCCATAACCCAAGTCATCGCAGAGGATGAAAATGAAGTTCGGTTTGTCTGCCGCCGAGGCGGCCAGCGTCATGCCCAGGGCAATAACTGCGAAGGTGAGTTTTTGGAACGAAGCGGTCATGGATAAAAAGAAGAATGTGGGCAACCACAGAAGACACTGAACACACGGAAGGGTATCGCCAGGATTTGAAATTCCGTGTGTTCAGTTTTTTCTGTGGTTGTTCCTCACGGTTGAGTATCGAAAACGATGCCCTTTTCAGGATCGGTATGCGCCAGGCGGACCTTGGCGGTGTTGCCGATGCCTTTTGTGGATTGATTCTCGGCAATTAAAAACTGGTTAGGCCCAATGCAAGCGAGGCCTATGGAAGCATTGAACTCCCACTTGCCTGTGAAACGGAAGTTTTCATCCGCACGCAGCAGAATGGCAGGTTTGCCATAACATCCGAACCACCACGAACCGTCGGCATACTCCACCGTCTGGATGCCCATGAGGGTGTAACCGCTGGCCAGCGTGTGACGTTGGATAAATTGGAACTTCGTGTCGTATTCATACACGTAGTTTTCATCCGTGCCGGGGGGCAAGCCGCCAATGAGGATGAAACGACCTTCACGATAGGCCATGCCTCCTGCACCATGAACAAGCTCTGGCACGGGATGACGAGAGAGCTCTGTGAGCGTTTCGCCATCAAAGACAAAGACCCAAGAATCGGCTTCGCCTGCGGGCTGATTGAACTTGCCTAAATTGACCGCGACATAAATCTTGCCGCCTTGATAACAGAGATCTCCCTGGTGGCTCGGCGCAGCAACTTTTTTGAGAATCTTGCCATCAAGATCCGTTTTCACGATCGCATCCGTCCAGGACCAATAGATGGCCTCTTCGCCATCGGTACAGATGCCCTGGACATGACGCGGGTAAGCCCCTTCGCAGTCCACGGGTTTGAAGGTTTCAGCCGCATTTGCAGCCGTGCTCAAAAGGAAAACAACCACGGAAAGCAAGGAGCACACGGAAGGCACAGGGAATGGATTCATAAAATCAGTTCATGAATACATTCCGTGTCTTCAGTGTCTTCCGTGGTTGTTCCATCTAGAGATCACTCCGCCTGTTTCTTTTTGCCCTTACCTTTCCCTTTGCCCATGCCTTTGGCATTCTCGGGAACAGGGGGATTCACCTCGCCATCGAAGGCTTTGTTACCATGCGTGAGGCGTGGCGGTGGAAGGATTTCTTTGACCTCGGTTTGCAGACGGGTGAGCTCGGTTTTCAGCTCTTTGACGGTGTCTGCATAGGCCGGATCTTGGTAAAAACTTTTGGTTTCCAATGGGTCTTTTTGACGGTCCAGCAGCTCCCAGTCATCCACATCTGGCGCATAATAACGGATGAGTTTGTAGCGGTCGGTGATCACTCCGTAGTGTGGACGCACGCGATGAGGCACAGGGAACTCATAGTAGTGGTAGTAGAAGCTTTTGCGCCAGTCCGCAGGCGTCTCTCCTTTGAAGAGAGGCACCAGGGATCGGCCCTGCATGTCCGCAGGCTGGGGCTGCCCCGCGATGTCCAGGAAGGTCTGGGCGAGATCCAGCAAGGAAACGATGCTGCTATTGGTGCTGCCTGCTTTGGCCACACCCGGCCAGCGGACTAGGAAGGGGGTGGTGAGGGATTCCTCAAAGATCCAGCGTTTGTCGAACCAGCCGTGCTCGCCGAGGTAGAAACCCTGGTCGCTGCTGCAAATGACGACGGTGTTTTCGGCAAGGCCGGATTTGTCCAGGTAATCGAGAACCGTAGCGATGCTTTCATCCACACCTTTCACGCAGCCCAGGTAGTCGTGCATGTAACGTTGGTAGCGCCATTTGATGAGGTCTTTCCCGGTGGGCGGTGCCTGATTGTACTTTTTGTTAATCGGGTCGTAATAGGCATTCCAGGCTTTCCGCTGTTCCTCATTTAAGGAAGGCGGCGCGATGAGCTTCATGTCACGCTCGGTGATGGTGCGGTCTAAGCCCATGTCATGATCACTCACGGCCTTGCTGCGTCCTTCGAAGTTGTCGAAAAGCGTAGGAGGTTCTGGATAAACGCGACCTTTATCATGGTCCAAATGGCGCAGTGCGGGTTCCCACTCCCGGTGAGGGGCCTTGTGCTGGAGCATCAGCATGAAGGGCTTGGTCTTGTCACGGCCTTCCAGCCACTTGAGTCCCTGTTCAGTGATGATGTCGGTGACGTAGCCAGTGTGCTTCACCTCTTGGCCATTTTCCACCATGGGCGGGTTGTAGTAGATGCCCTGACCAGGAAGGACGTTCCAATAGTCGAACCCCTGTGGGTCAGTCATCAGATGCCATTTGCCGATGACGGCGGTGGTATAACCGCCTTTTTGCAGCAGCTTAGGAAAGGTCTGCTGGTTGCCATCGAAGCGGCTGTTGCTGTTGTTGTGAAAGCCGTTCAAGTGCGAATATTTGCCCGTCTGGATGACCGCGCGCATGGGGCCGCAGATGGAGTTCGTGACTAGGCAGCGATTAAAACGAATGCCTTCTTTGGCGAGGCGATCAATCCCCGGGGTCTCGAGCAGCTTGCGCTCGTCGCCATAACTGGAGATGGCCTGGGAGGCGAGGTCGTCCGAAAAGAGGAAAAGGATGTTCGGCGGTCCTTTCGGCGCAGCCGAAAGAGAGGTGGCCAGCAAACCGGCGCAGGTGAGGAGGAGTCGTCGCATCATGGTCAGAGAATCTGGTAACGACGGGGACGGGGTTCACATTGCAGGGAAATGTGAGCGGGAATTGCCATTAAATCCAAAGTTGCTCCTCAGGATTTTTACGGCAGGTTTTGGAGTATGCCCGAAATCAGTCGGTTCTTTGGAATCCGAGTTGAGATGTTTTATGACGACCATCTTCCTCCGCACTTTCATGCACGTTATGAAGGCGAACGTGCTGCATTTACTCTGGATGGCGGATTGATGGAAGGTTCTTTCTCTGGCCAAGCTCAGCAACTGATTCGGGAGTGGGTGACCTTGCATCCAGCAGAGTTGGCCGAAACTGGGATTTGGCCGAGCACCATCTTCCCCTGAAGCGTATCCCACCACTTACCTGACCCTCATGAGCATCATTACAACTACTCCTGTGTCCCTGGAAGCCTGTGAAGTCTCTTCATTGCGGGTGACTGGCCCGCATCGGGTGAGTCTGCATTTTCGCGATGGTTATGTGTCAGATCTGGATTTTGCGGATTACGGGAATGAAGGCGGACCACTCCGCCGTGCTTTGTCTGATCCTGGTTTGTTTGCCGAGGCTTACTTAGCCTACGGAATTGTTTCCTGGCCAAATGGCTACGATATTGCCCCAGAAACGTTGCGCCGCTATGCTCAGCAGGGGTTCATAGGCTGAGAAACAGGAGATGATTCGTTCTGTGTCGGACGAGAGCAGCCTTATGGCTGGGTAAAATCATGGATAAAATTATTCATGATTCTACCGAATCGGTCGTTCCTGCGTGGCTGCTTTTTAGTACAGCTCCACCGGTGAGCGTTTTCCATCTTCTACGCTCTTGTTCTGGGCGAGTTCTTCCCCCAGCGTAGCTACGCGGAGGTCCCAAATGTCGCGATTGATTTTGGCGAAGCGGTCGAGGCTGAAAGGATCGGGAGCGACGAGGCGCTTTTTGGTCTTCTCGATGCGGACGAGGGCATCGTGAAGGATGGGGGCCTCCACACCTTCGAGGTGCTGGCGGGCGAGTTCGACCATCTCTAGGCGATGGCAGATCATGACAAGATCGTTCCCAGCGCGCACGGCTTCCTGGATGGCTTGCTCAAAGGTCACCTCATTGAGAATGGCGCCCATGTCCAGGTCATCGGTCATGGCCAGGCCTTCGAAGCCTAACTGATCACGTAACAATTTGGTGCACACATTGTGACTGAGGCTGGCGGGCCAGCGAGGACGGTCGGGATCGTACGCCGTGTAGTTGCTGTGGCAGGTCATCACGCTGTCAATCTCCGGCAGCAGGGCGGTGTAGGGCAGCAGCTCGGACTCCAGCATCTCCGGATGGGATTTGCCGATGACGGGCAGGAACTCATGTGGATCGCACTCGGCCGGGCCGTAACCTGGGAAGTGTTTGGCACAGCTCAGGATGCCTTCCCCCCGCATGGCACGGTTAAAGACGCCGGCGTTGTTGATGACTTGTTGAGGATCGCGGCCCCAGCAGCGGCCTTTGAGGGAGTTGTCTGCGGTGTCGTCGTAAGAGATGTCCAACACAGGGCAGAGATCCAGATTGAAGCCAAATAGACGCAAAATCTGGCCCGTGAGCTTGCCATGCTGCTTGATGAGTTTCACATCGCCTTTGTCACGCAGGGACTGGGCATTCGGCGGCTCCTCGCCGATGAGGCGCAGGCGGGACACGCGGCCTCCTTCCTGGTCAATGGTGATGAAGGGCTCGATGTCCGAAAGATCGCGCAGATCATCAATCAGCTTCCGCACCTGCTCCGGCGAGATGATGTTGCGGCCAAAGAGGATGAATCCACCGGGTTGCAGCTTCTTGAAACGAGCGGCGGTTTCAGAATCGAGTTCAGGACCGGGAACGCCGGTGAGGAGGAGTTGGCCGAGGGACATGGTGGGCAGCGGTGTTCAGTTTCCAGTATTCTGTGTGCAGTGCTCAGTTTTTAGGAACCCGTCAAGAGCGGAGATGAGAGTGATAGGCAAATCAGTCTCTACTTGGGTAAAGCGGCTAACAACGCCTCAACACACGCCGCCGAGAACTCGGGGGCATTGATCGCGCATTCCATCTCAATGATCGGGATGTCGGTGCGAAGGTGGGATTTGATGGCGGTAAACAGAGCCGTGTCAGCCGCTGGATCATGGAATGGTTTGCCAGGTGCGCTGATGACGCTGATGGCTTTCAGCGGGAGAAGCACGGTAACGGGGCCGGTGTAGGCATTGACCTTCTCGGCTAGGATGCGGCCCAGTTTGGCGCATTCCTCGGGCGAGGTTCGCATGAGGGTGACCTGGGGATTGTGCTGGTAGAAGAGCCGATCTTTGAACTTGTCTGGGATGCTCGCGGGCTCGCCAAAGTTCACCATGTCCAGGCAACCGGGGGTGACGATGGCGGGGGTGCCGGCTTTGCCTGCGGCTTCCAGCCGATGCGGGCCAGCATTGAGGACCCCACCGACGAGTTCATCCGCCCATTCTGTGGTGGTGATGTCCAGAACGCCAGTAATGAGGCCACTTTCGATGAGACTTTCCATGATGCGGCCCCCGGTGCCGGTAGCGGCGAAGACGAGGACTTCATACCCAGCTTTTTCGAGGATGGCTTTGGCTGCGTTCACGCACTCGGTGGTGTTGCCAAACATGGAGGCGGCAATGAGGGGCTTGTCCTCCGCTGCCGGGATTTCCATTTCCACCATGCCGCAGATGGCCCCGGCAGCACGGGCCAGGAGGGTGCGGGACAGGCGATTGATGCCGGAGACATCCACGATGCTGGGGATCATGACGATGTCCTTCGTGCCAACGTAGGGTGCGACATTGCCCGCAGCGAGGGTGGAGACCATGACCTTCGGGAAACCGATGGGTAGGGCACGCATGGCCGTGGTGCTGATCGCCGTGCCACCGCCGCCGCCCAGGGAGATGACCCCCTGAATGCGGCCAGAGGCAACGAGGCTCGCAAGGAGCTTGGCTGAAGCTTCCGCCATGGCCGTCACGGCCTCGCCACGATCTTGGCGGGTGAGGATTCCGGCCAGATCAATGGCCCCTGCGGCGGCGACTTCCTGCCGGGAAATGTCGGGTGAAACGGTGGGCGCGCTGCCGCTGCCGGTATCAATCAGCAGGGTTTCGTGCCCGCGTTGGCGGATGAGTTCCGCCACGTAGGCATGCTCCTGTCCCTTGGTATCGAGTGTGCCGAGAACGGCGATGGTGGCCATAATGCGGTCGTTTTAGCGGTAAAAGGCGAGGGGCGTCAAGGCACTGAAAGCCGCATCTGGCTATCTGAAAGCAACGCGGAAGAGGCAGATGCCCGAAATCTGGGCAAAAAGCGACTGCGACACTCCCTGCGGGCCGACCTTGACCCTTTCGCGACTCGGGGTTAGGGAGTCTATCCCCCAGCCGACTCTTTTCTGATGTCCATCGAACGCACCCGCAATTTCTCCATCATTGCTCACATTGACCACGGAAAGACCACTCTTTCCGACCGTCTGCTGGAGGCTACCCAGACCATCACGCAGCGGCAGCAACAGGACCAGCTTTTGGACAGCATGGACCTGGAGCGTGAACGTGGTATCACCATCAAGGCGCATCCCGTGTGCATGAATTACAAGGCCAAAGACGGCCAAGTCTATAAGCTCAACCTGCTGGACACCCCGGGGCACGTGGACTTCAGCTATGAAGTCAGCCGTTCCCTCGCTGCTTGTGAAGGTGCCCTCTTGCTAGTGGATGCCAGCCAGGGCGTGGAAGCCCAGACCGTGGCGAACTTGAATCTCGCTCTCCAGCAAAATCTCCACGTCATCCCGGTCATCAATAAAATTGACCTGCCGAATGCCGACGTGGACAAGGTGAAGAAGCAACTTGAGGAAATCCTTCAGCTCCCTGCTGATGAAGCCGTTTCCGCCAGTGCCAAGATGGGCATCGGTATCACAGACATTTTAGAAGCCATTGTCGCATTCGTTCCGCCACCGAAGGAACCCGGAGATGGCTACCTGCGCGCTTCGGTCTTTGATTCTGTTTTCGATCCCTATCGCGGTGTTATCAGTTACGTTCGCGTGATGTCGGGCTCCATTGTGCGTGGTCAAAAGGTGCGCCTCATGGCTTCTGGCAATGATTCTGAAATCAAGGAAGTGGGCACCTTCCGGCCCAAGATGGTGGCCTGCGATAAGCTGGAAGCTGGCGACGTGGGATACATCATCGCTAACGTAAAAACGACGGCCGATGTGAAGATCGGCGATACGCTGACAGAGTCGCGCAAGCCTGCGCCCGAGCCGCTGCCGGGTTTCAAGGAGATTCACCCCCTAGTCTTCAGCGGCATTTATCCCATCAGCACGGATGACTTTGAGGCGCTGAAGCTGGCCGTGGGCAAGCTGCAGATCAATGACGCCGCCTTTACCTTCATGGCGGAAAGTTCTGCCGCGCTGGGCTTCGGTTTCCGCTGTGGTTTCCTCGGACTCCTGCACATGGAAATCGTTCAGGAGCGTCTGCGTCGTGAGTTCAACATGGACGTGATTTCGACATACCCGTCTGTTATTTACGAACTCCGCAAAACGGATGGCACGGAGATCCTGGTGGATAACCCGAGCTTCCTACCCCCAGCCAACGAGATTGATGAAATTCGCGAGCCAATCGTGAAAGTTTTCGTGATGATCCCGAATGAATACATCGGCGACATCATGCAACTGGTCATGGACAAGCGCGGGCAGGTGAATAACACCGAGACCCTGGATGACCGCCGCGTGCTGCTGCACACCGTGATCCCGCTCAATGAGATCCTAGTGGACTTCAATGACAAGCTCAAGTCCCTGACCCGTGGTTACGGCAGCATGGACTACGAGCACGCTGGCTATAAAGCAGATGACCTTGTGAAGATGGACATGCTCATCGCAGGCGAGCCCGTGGATGCTTTCTCCTGCATCGTGCACCGAGGCAAGGCTGAGGCCCGCGGCCGCCAGCTTGCGGCCAAGCTTAAAGAAGTCATTCCCCAGCAGCTTTTCGTTGTCGCCATCCAGGCTGCCATCGGTGGCAAAGTGATCGCCCGTGAATCCATCAGCGCCCTGCGTAAAGATGTGACCGCCAAGTGCTATGGCGGTGACATTTCCCGTAAGCGCAAGCTTCTGGAAAAACAGAAGGAAGGTAAAAAGCGCATGAAGTCCATTGGTCGCGTGAACATCCCGCAAGAGGCGTTCATCGAGGTACTGAAGACAAACTGATTCCCCTTAACACAGAGCCGAGATGCGCGAAGCATCTCGGCTTTTTTGTCACTTCGCCGGGAAGATTCGGACTTGGCCGACATCCAATGTGGGAGACGTCAGGTTAAGTTTCAGGCTCTCTTCGGAGAGGCTTAGGATCGTCCCCACACCTTGCCCAAGTCTCGGGACGAAGACGCCCTGGAAGGTGGCTTTGATAGGATAGCCGCGATATTTTCCAGAGACATAACTCCCACTGAACAAGGAAGTGGAGGGGCTGATGGTCATGACCACGCCAGTCGGTGCTCCTTGGCCTGTGATGGTCGCTCTGTGATTGGGCTGAACTTGCAGTGTTTTCGTCACAGGTCCTGGAAGGCCAGGGCTGCTCAATTCAAGGTGATGAACCGTGTCACCCAAATTCATCAACGTCTGGCCCGGTGCAGGCGCCACGTGACGGCTGCCGATCACCTGGAGGGACTGGAGGAGAAAACCTTCGCGATAGGTGGTGTTTTTGACATGTGGCTGTTTGGCCCATTCCAGATTTCCATCCACCTGAGCCTTGGCATAGGAGACCCACCCGGAAAAGAAACTGCGCTGCGCCTGAGGCATCAGGTAAATCGGAAGCCTCGCTGCTTCGGGATCTTCGGGGTGAATGATCAGAGGATGACTGCCAGTCACTTGGGTGCCATCTCCCAGACGGCCAGAATAGGTGACAGTCCCTGTCGCACTCGCCTTGAAAGATAGATATCCGAGACCTCCGGGTATTGTGACCTCATCTTCAAGCATCGTTTGTGATACTTCTGGCAGGAGTGCGGCGGGATAGAGGCCCTGGTGCTGCTTGGCAGCGGCTTTCGATAGGATTTGGCCGCCTTCTAAAACACCATCGGGTGTCGAGGGGTTTGATCCAGAAGTGACTCTCCCATCGGGATGGATGCGCACGAAGATGGGTCCACTTTTAGCGGATTTGTTAAAGTGGAGCTCCCCTTCCAGCGCACCGTCATCGTTATTGTAGCTTGGGCTGCCGATCACTGGAAAAGATTTGCCTGCAAGGACCATCGAACCTGTCAAACTGCCTTTGGCCGTGATGCTCAAAGTAAAACGACCTCCTAACCCCGAGGAATCCATCGAGAGCTTTTCTCGATCAATGAGTCCGGCAAAGTTACGGGTCTGTGGTTTCGGATGGATCCACCACTCGAGTTCCACGGCAGGTCCTGCGCCGCTCTCATTGTAGGCAGTGAATGTCACCCGATATGGGGTTGCCCGATCCGGATGTGAAGGATCAGAGGTAATAGCTAATTCAGGCCGTCCGAAAACCCTCCCACTCCAGGGATCCAAAATGATACCGGAGGGTAAACCTGAAGCGCTAAAGAAGGTCGAGGCTGAAGACGTGCGAAGTTGGAAGCTGGTGTAATCCCCCACCCGCACGTGCGGGAGTTTGTCAGTTAGAATCCGGGGTGGTAGTAGAACCGATAGGTTTGCATCCATGCCTCGCACACTGGCGGAAGGACTGCCTCCGAAATTGCGAATGGAGACATTGCAGGTGTAGTGCCCCTCCGAAGACAGCCCGACGGGATGGAGGACTAAACTAGAGCCATTTGCGGACACAGGGCCTGAAGTTGTCTGGATTAACTCACCATTGCGCCTCCATTCATAAATCAGCCGTGAGCCAGCAGCCGTGCAGACAAGCTCAACCCGCCCACCTAAAGCGATCGTGCGATTGATCGTATCATGCCTAACCACTGCGATGTTGGCCTCCTTTGAAAAAACCCTCCGACCGTTGATGAGAACAGCGGCCACTTGGTAGAGGCCAGCATTGGCCAGCGTGGCCGATGTAATTTGGTGATTGTGCGTTCTCGAATTGGGAATCGGTGTGCCATTCAACGTCCATTCATAGTGGCTCACTCCTGTTCCTTCATAGATGGAGGTGAGCGTGACAAACTGGCGCTCAGTCATCACCTGAGTGCTAGGATGCAGTGAAAAATTCCCAGGTAGGATCTGCTGAAATCCAGTGACTGAGGCTGAGAGCGAAGCCATGTGTGGCCCTGCCTGCAGGTCCAAAATACCTGAGAAGGTTTCGCCTGATGTGGGAGCTGCCTTAACGGTTAAGACAGACGATTCTCTGGCAGGGATAAGCAAGGGGAGAGGAGTTTCGAGGGTGAAAACACTGGAACTCGACGTCATCCGCGTGATCGTTAAATCTTCGTCACTGATGTTGGTGACACTGAAGGAACGGGTTTGACTGCTTCCGACAGAAACCGTGTGGAAGTTAAGCTCAGAGGGCGATACCTGAAGCGGTGAGACACCGAAGGCGCTGATCTTGATGTTATCGATGCCGACGATGTCAGCGCCCGAGAGACTGAAACGGAATTGCCTCAAATCGAGGTCTGGCAGACGATTCATGACCCATTCGGCGACTTTGGTCCCGTTAATGACAATCTGGGCGCGTCTGTTGGCCAGATCAAAATCCATGGTGCAGTGGGTGATGGCGCGGGGGCTGTAGCTTGAGTTTGAATTGCTGCCAGAGAAAACGTTATTAGTCGTCCCGCTATAGAATGTCACCCCGCCGTTGGCGTTGAAGTCGGTCCTTAGCAGCCCATGACTATGATCCATGAAGACTGCCAGTGAACTGGAGCCGAGCTGAGTCATGTCAAATTCCATGACATAACGCTCGGCTTTTCTGGACAAGATCATGCCAAACTGGTCATAAACAGCTTCACCTCCGCCCAGTTCCAAAGGTCTGTCGGTCAAGGGGCCGATCTGACTTCTCACATACTGAGTTCCAAAAACGGAGGTGCTGGGGGATCGTTGGCCACCGATGGCCGATGGCTGATCTAGGCGGTGAGGTAGGTCGTTCCAGTTGATGTCATACACCAAAGGTGGGGTCAAAGGCGCTGGTTCAGGCGTTTCGATGCCCTGAGGCGTAACAACAAGGTTGTCTAAATAATAGATCGTTCCTGGCACGCTCAGCTCAACAATCTCGGCAAAGCTGGCTGGAAAGACAAAGGTTTCGAAGTCTGCCACAGGACCGGTGCCGTCATTTTGCCCGTCCAGGGTGAAGCTAACGGTGATCGTGCTGTTGTCTGCCTTTCTCCCTACGAAAGTCACGGGGCGGCTTCCGCTATACTCGGCCAGATCCACCTGATGCGGGGTGAATGGCAGTCCGTCTTTATGGACAATTTTTAGATTCTCAGCGCCAGAGATGAAGCGTGCGTAATTGCCCCCGTTGATCGGAGAAAAATTATAAAGGGGCCCTTGCACAAAAACGCCATCCTCTGGCGTCGAGAGGTGGAATCCCTGTTCGATCAGGCCTGGCCGAAAGTTAGAGGACGTCCCAGCAATCGCCAAATGTGGAAGATCAAAGCCAATGACTCGGCGGACAGGTTCGCTGGCTTCTGCATGGGCGCAAAAAAGCCCAATGGCCAGGGCGAACAAAAAGGTTGGAAAACGCATCAGGCAGATGACTAACCCAATTGAGGAATCATATCAACCTTCACAGGGATGCAATCTGCCTGATACCTGCTAAAGAGACATCTTATTTTCTCTTCGCTGCGAGTTCGCGATCACGCTTCATTTTTTCGTAACCGGCCTGGATGAAACTGAAGTCCCGACAATGGGCACGGCAGTCGTCGATGGTGATGAAATCATAGGACAGCAGGTGCACAAGGCTGTCGTCAATGGTGTGCATGCCGTCACGTCCGCCGATCTGGATCAAACTCGGGAGTTGTTGCAGGCGCTGGTCACGGATGCAACTTGAGATGGCGTTGTTCATCATCATCACCTCAGTGGCCATGACGCGGCCTTCACCATCGGGCCGGCGGATCAAATGCTGGCTGATGACCCCGCGCAGGCAGTGGCTGAGCTGGGCGGCCACGTAGTCCTGCTGCTCTTTGGGATAACTGTCGAGGATACGCGTGATGGTGCTGGGCACATCCATGGTGTGCAGCGTGCTGATGACCAGGTGTCCCGTCTCAGCGGCGGTGAGTGCCGTGCGCATGGTTTCTAGATCTCGCAACTCGCTGACGGTAATGACGTTTACATCCTGGCGGAGAGCGCTTTTCATGGCGCGGGCAAATTCGTGGGTATCAAACCCGACTTGACGCTGGCGGATGAGGCTGGAGCCGTGCTGGAAGACAAATTCGATGGGGTCTTCGATGGTGACAATGTTGCAGGAACGCTCGCGGGCGATGGTCTGCGTCATGCTGCACAGCGTGGTGGTTTTACCACTGTTGCTGACTCCGGTGATGAGGATGAGGCCATCTTTAAACTGGCACATGCCTTGCACATTCGGGCCGTGGCCTAACTGCGAGAGTTCAGGGATGCTGTCCGGGATGTAGCGGAAGTTTCCTTCAATGCGCCCCATGGCAAAACAGGCGTTGCCACGGAATCGTCCCAGGTTTTCCACCTCAATGGCAAAGTCCAATTCCCACTCCTCTTCCAGCTTGGCACGTTGGTTGTCTTTCAAACCGCCGAGGACGAGTTCGCGGACATCCAGCGCGTCAAAGAGCTCGTCCGTCACCGGAGTCATGCGACCATGGAGACGCATGGTGGGTGGTGCTCCCGGGGAAAGGTGGAGGTCTGAAGCTCCGGCCTGCATGGCCATGGAAAGGTATTCAATGAGGTCGTACTGGCGCATGGGAAAAGGGGGATGGGGAAAGGAGTGACTGAAGGAGCAAGTGTGGGGGGGGCTTTAGCTGATGCCGCGTGCCGCGCGTTTGAATTCGGTCTCGTTGCCGCTTGCGGTGATGGCTTCAGCTTCGGTGATGATGCCGGCCTCGTAGGCGCGAACGATATTGGTCAGGAAGGTCATGCAGTTCGGGTCACTGCCGCGCTGCATGTAGTTGCGTACTTGGTCCGTTTCTTTTTTGGAGATCCACTGCTTCACTGCACCGCCGTTTTCCAAGTGCTCGACCAGCAGGTGCAGGCCGCCATCGGTGCGAGGAATGAGTTTTTGACACACGGCACCGATCAATTGCTGTGACAGGAGGTGCAGGCCCAGGCCCGCTTGCTCGGGCGGGAAAAGGTGCGCCATACGGTCCACGGCATCCACCACGCTGTCGCTGTGGACGGAGGCGAGGACGAGGTGCCCGGTTTCGCTGGCTTGCAGAGTGGTGAGGGCCGTTTCCAGGTCACGAATTTCCCCCACCATGATGACATCGGGCGCCTGACGCATGGCCCCGCGCACGCCGCGTGCATAGCTGGCGGTATCGCGCCCCACTTCACGCTGGGTGAACATGCAGCCCTTGTTCGGGTAAATGAATTCCACAGGATCCTCAATGGTGACGATGTGGCGGGCCAGGGTATCATTCATCCAGCCGAGCAGACCGGCCATGGTGGTGCTTTTTCCCATGCCCGTGGGACCCGTGATGAGGATGAGGCCACGGGTTTTCATGGCCCATTTCGTCAGCAGCCAATCGGGCACGCCCAGATTCCCCAGCACCGGCAGGTCCGTGCGGATACGGCGCATGACCACGCCCAGGCGACCGAGGGCTTTGTGCATGTTCACCCGGTAACGGGTCCTGTTGGTTGAAACGAGGCCAGAGTCCTTGTCCGTCTCGCCTTCAGGGTTCACCCCACAGGCCTGCCAAAGGCCTACCATTTGGGTGAGTTGCATGGGCTCATCTCCGAAGAGCATGATTTGCTCATTGATCTTCATGCGGGGGATTTCTCCCTCCATCAAAAAGACGTCGCTGGCTTGATGGTCATCAGCGGATTGAAGGATGTCGTCTAGGGAGAGTGGCATGGTCGCCTTGCATAAAATGCGGTGTCCCTCGGTTTGTCGAGATGATGTTTAGGAAATGATCGTCAATCATCGAACCTCATTGGAGGGCATTCGGGGTTCAGGTTGAACCTGCAAGTAAAGCAGCTAAAAAAGACGGATGCCTTTTCCACCTACGCGGTTTTTGATGTCTCTTCGTCGGGGAAGTCCAGCTCTATACATGACGCTGCTGGTTTCGTGCGGGCTTTTACCCCCGCTTGGCAGTGGGCGTTTGAAAAAGGATGTCCACGCCATGCATGCCATGGCTCCGGAAAACTGGGCCGCGCTTCCGGCCCTGCCTACGCAGGCCTCCACCGGGTGGCTGGGGGATTTTAACAGCGCGCAACTCGGCGCACTGGTGGAGCAGGCCATCATTGCCAATCCCGATCTAAAGGCTGCCGCCGCCCGGGTGAAGCAGGCGAATGCCCAGACCGTGCAGGCTGGCGCGGCAATGTTTCCAACAGTGACCGCAGGCTACAATGCCAGCCGTTCTCAGAGCCCGGGAGATCAGCGTTTCCCTGGATTGACGCCCATCAACAACCGTTTCCGGCTGCCCTTCAACGTGTCCTGGGAAATCGATTTCTGGGGGCGAATTGCCGATGAGCGTGGTGCGGCAAAGGCGAGTCGCCTAGCAGAGGAGGAAAATTTCCACGCGGCACGACTTTCCCTGGCTGCCAATACAGTACGCACGGCCACCACTTTGGCAGAGGCGAAAGCTCTGCTTCATCTGGCCGAACAAAATGTGCGTACCCGCCGTGTGCAGTTGGGGATTTTAGAAAAGCAGCTTGATCGAGGTCTTGATCCTGACCGGGCGGCATTGGATGTCAGCCTAGCACGCGCGGATCTGGCTCGTACGGAGTCCACCCTCCAGCAGCGGCGCGCCACGGTGGATGAAACCCGCCGTGCTCTGGAAGTATTGTTAGGTGGCTATCCGGCAGGGAAGGAAGCCGGGCTGAACTCTCTGCCCACCGTTCAGCGCCGCATTCCAGCGGGGCTGCCTTCTGATTTGCTTCTGCGGCGGCCCGACTTGCGCGCAGCCGAGCGCCAGCTAGAGGCTGCTCTACGCCGTGAAAGTGCCGCGAAAAAAGCTTTCTTGCCGAGCATTCGTTTAACGGGGGAGAGTGGGCGCACCTCGCAGGACATGGATAATCTTTTAGCTCCAGATTCTGCCATTTGGTCCATTGCAGCGAATGGTGTGCAGACCTTGTTCCAAGGGGGACGTCTGGTGGCGGGAGTGAAACTGGAACGCGCCCGTTATGAGGAGCTACTCATGACGTACAAAGCGAGCGCTCTGACGGCCTTCCAAGAAGTGGAGACGGCATTGGCGGCAGATCGTTTCTTGGAAGAGCAGGCTGCGGCTCTTAGCCGTGCCGCGAATGAAGCTGGGCGGTCTGAGACGCTGGCGCTGGGACAGTATGAAAAGGGCCTGACGGATGTGCTGACACTGCTGGATGCCAGTCAGCGTGCTTTTGATGCCCGCAGTGCGCTCATCAGCGTGCAGGCACAGCGGTTGCGGAATCGAGCCGATCTGCATTTGGCTCTCGGGGGCGAATTTTAAAGGGGATTGTTCATGGTTCGTTTGTGCTTCTTTATTTTCATCTCAGGCGTGCTGTGTTCCTGCGGCACTCACACAAAGAAGAATATCAGCAAGACCATCGTCGAGTCACGTTCGCCTGCCGTTGGGGCTTTTTCGCAGGCCTCTTTCCCCCGCTATCAGGAGACTGAGTTCCTAAGTTTTGCTGAATTAAAACAGTTGGTAAAAAATCCCCTGCCAGGAGGTGCGCTGGAGGCCAAAGTGCAGCGCTTGCTGAATCGCCCCATCATTTCCAATGAGGCCTACTACAGAGGGATGAGACCTACCCGGGCGCAAAATGCCACGTTGGGGGACAGCCTGCGGGTAGCGACCTGGAACGTGGAAAAATCTCTGCGCATGAAAGAGGTGGCGGCCATTCTGAAGTCCCAGACAGGTTTGGAAGATTACTTGGATCCCAAAGCTTCTCCCAAAGGCAGTGCAGCTTATGTGGAACTTCTGCGTGAGCGTGAGCGCCTAGCCACCGCCGACGTCATTGTTCTTCAAGAAATGGATATCGGCATTAGCCGCTCTGGGTATCGCGATGCTGCTCGGGACTTGGCACTGGCCTTGGGCATGAACTACGCCTACGCCCCCCAGCAGTTGGAGATTGACCCCGTGTTGCTAGGGCTAGAAAGTGTGTCTGATGGGCGTGGTGGAGATGTGCGGCACCAGCCAGATGAGGCTCGCTACAAAGGTGTATTCGGTCTGGCCGTCCTTTCTCGTTACCCGATTAAAAGTGCGCAGAGTTTCCAGCTCAAAGCTCAGCCTTATGATTGGCATGCGGGGGAGAAAGCGGGCACGGACTTAGCCGAAGGCGCGCGCCGTCTCGCCACCGAGATCGTGTTTGAGAATCAAATCGTCCGTGAGATGAAGGTCGGTGGGCGCATCTTCTTTCGGGTGGATCTGGACGTGCCTGGGCTGCCGGATAACACGCTGAGCGTGGTGAATAATCACCTGGAAATCAAAGCTCGCCCGAAAGATCGCGAAGCTCAAATGGTCGAGATTCTTTCTTACATTCAGCCCATTCGTCACACCGTGATCATGGCCGGAGATCACAACTCTGCTCAGTCTGATCTGAGTCCGACTTCCGTTACCCGCATCTTTTCCCGCACGACTTCGAATCCGCAAACTTGGTTAGGTGTGAGTATGGATCTGCTCATGGCAGCTCCAGCCGCTGTGAATTCTGGACGTGTCCTGCTCAACACGGCCAAGAATTTTCACAGTCCCATGGCTCTCCACATACCTGTGGTACTGCCTAACAAAACGCGTGGTCTTTTCGCGCGGATTGAGGAATTCCGTTTTGCGGATGGTGGAGCCTTCGATTTCCGGGGGGACAAAGAGCGTTCCATCAATCGTTCTGGTGCAAAACTGGCGAACTCCAACGAGAAGGCCATCAAGGGCCAAACGCCAACTTTCAGTGTCAAACGTCCTATCGGGCCCATTGGTCGGTCACGGCTGGATTGGATCTTTGTCAAAGCGCCAGCCGCAGCTCAGTCGGGAGAGGAAAGTTATCGTCTAGCTCCCCATTTTGGGGAAACATTGACCGGGTTGCTCGAAGGATTGACCGTAAGATTATCCGACCACAATCCCTGTGTGGTGGACCTTCCTTTGCAGGAGCCTCCGGGAATCTAATCTTGCTTGGATCAGCGAGCGAGGACACCCGCCTGACCGATCTCCCATGACTTGCCTGCGGCACGCACGGCGACAGCAGTGGCCTTGGCAGGCCAGTCGAGTTCGTGCTGGTCCTTAAAGGTGACCTCCACGGTGCGCCATTTTCCCTCAATTTGGGCCTGGATCACCCACCAGCGGCTATAGTTCTCCCAGCGGGCATCGCTGAAGCCCCAGCGGAGGCGTTTTCCTTCGGCCTGTTTTTCAAGGAGTGGCGCAGGCAGGGCCACATTGCTGAGCCAGGGGCTTGCGGGTGGCAGCGCATGGACATTGTAGGCGCGCTCTTTGGCCATGCTGCCGATCTTCCCCAGATTTTTATCCAAAGCTCCAAAGTTCCAGTGAAAATGCCCAGGCGTCATGCGCAGTCCACGTTCTCTTAGCACGCTGATCTGTTTGAGGATCTCGCCAGCATTACGGTCATCACCGATTTTGCTGGAATTCATGCCGGGCCAGATGTGGCGGCCTAACGTATTTTCACTCAACCACCAATCGTAGAAGGTGGCAAAGCCCAGTTTGGGCCGATCAATCGTCCAGTAAAGCTGCGGGGTGAGGTAGTCTAGCCAGCCCTGTTGCAGCCATTTGCGGCTATCCGCCCCTAGGTCTTCATAGGGGTCCAGCCCGCCGCCCGTGCCTTCGGGATAGTTAGGCCGCCACAGGCCAAACGGGCTGATGCCAAACTTGACGGTGCGTTTGATGGCCTTGATACCCACATAGGTATTGTGGACGACTTCATCCACATTTTGTCGGCGCCAGGCTGTGAGGCTGAGGGGGGCACCGCCCAGGGACTGCGCTTTGGCATAGGCCTCAGTATCATTGAAAGGTATCAAGGTTTTGTCCGCGCCCGTCTGGGGATAGGGGTAAAAGTAGTCATCCAGGTGGATGCCATCCACATCGTAGCGGCGGGTGACATCCAGCATGACCTCCACGGCGCGCTGCCGCACCTCGGGGATGCCTGGATTCATCCACCAGTCGCGGCCATACTTGACGGTCCATTCAGGATGCTGGCGGCGGATGTGGTCGGAGCTGGGGGTGTGTTTGTCCCCAGCCAGAGCACGGAAAGGATTGAACCACGCATGCAGTTCCATGCCTAGGCGGTGAGCTTCCTGGATGGCAAACTCGAGCGGGTCCCACTTAGGCGAAGGGGGGAGGCTCATCAGCCCACTGAGATAGGGTGACCAGGGTTCTAGCTGCGATTCATACAAGGCATCTCCGGCGGGTCGCACCTGAAAGATGAGGCAGTTGAGGCCATGGTCATGGGCGCTCTGGATGAGTCTCTGGAGCTGCTCCTTCTGTCGCGTCGCAGGCAGTCCCGGTTCACTGGGCCAGTTGATGTTATGGACGGTGGCGATCCAGCTCCCTCGCAGTTCTCGAGCGGGCAATGGCACGGCACTCTGAGACCAGGCCTGGAGGCTGCTGAGAAAAAGCGCGGCGAGAATGAGGAAAGGCATGGGAGTTAAATGAGGCAGGGAAAGCTGGAAAGAGGGTAAGTACCCACAGAGGCGACATTGGCGGGAGATACGCGGTTTCTTTACCCGTGGACAGACCCTGGCAGACGTATCATTTCACGTGCCGATTTCCACAGTCTGTTTTATAGATCCCTCGCATGTCGCCCCTCACCCTCCATCGCTTTTTGCTCTGCGTCCTGCCGACGCTCGGGATGCTGTTGTCGGGGTGCGAGGGGTTTAAAGTCCCAGCTTTGGACAAGCTCAAGTCTGCTAGCCCGCCTGAGGAAGAAAAGAAGGACCAGCCGACCTTGGTCAAAGGGGATGTCGCCGCAGGTACAGATACTTCTCCCATAGATTTGGGATTTCTGCTCACGATGAACTATGCCGAGGCCTCCAGTTTATCCGGCCAAAGCCTGGACCTCGGGCCGAACGGAAGAGTCGCGGCGGAGAAGATCGAAGTGGTGAAGATGGACAAGGAAGGCCGCCCGCGAAAAGTTCGCGCCAAGGGCAAGGTTTACCTCGAAACAGGGGAAGACGATTCCGCTAAAATTCTATGTCAAGAGGCCTACATCAATGGTGATGAAGCCGTGCTGCGTGGCAAGCCGATCCTGCAACGCGGTGGCACCATCATTGAGGGGTTGGCCGATGACACGGTGTTTTATTTCTTGGGCACTCGGCTACGGGTGATTGGCCTGCATCGCGTGACCAGTCCGGATTCCATGATGGCGGGCACGGCAGAGCTTGGCGCATGGACGGAAGGGCCAAATCCACTTCTCCCCGCACTTACGGAAGACTCGGTGCCCCAAAACATTCGCGAAGAGATGCTGAAAGCCGCTGAAGCGGAGGCTGTGCTCCAGCAGCACCGGACCGAGGCGCTCCAGCAGCCGGATGCACCGCCTGCACCCTGGGTGAAACCCGGGGCGTGAGATTAGGTTTTAAACACCGCCGAACCGCCGCTGCCTGCGGCCATATTCGCGGATGGCTTCCTTGAGATCTTCCTGACCGAAATCGGGCCAAAGTTTCTGCGTCACGAAAAACTCGGTGTAGCTGAGCTGCCAGAGCAGGAAGTTGGAAATACGCATCTCGCCACTGGTGCGGATCAGCAGATCTGGGTCTGGATAGTAGCGGGTGTAGAGATGTTTGCTGAAGACATCCCCATCAATCATGCCCTTGTCCAGGTGGCCGCGCTCGATGCTCTCGAGCAGGCTTTTCACGCCATCTATGATCTCTTCACGCCCGCCATAGCTCAGGGCGAGGATGAGGGTGAGGCCATTGTTTTGTGCGGTGGCCTCAATGGAGCGGTGGAGCTGGTCCTGGCAGGATTTTGGTAGATCATTCAGCCGCCCGATGGCCTGCAGGCGGATGTTTTGCTCTTTCATCTCCGCCGTTTTGGTTCGGAGAAATTGCTCAAGCAGCTTCATTAGCGCATCCACCTCACGTTTGGGTCGCTTCCAGTTTTCGGAAGAAAAGGCGTAGAGGGTGAGGTATTCCACGCCCAGCTCGCCGCAGCCCTCCGTCACCCGGCGCACGGTATCGGCACCAGCGCGGTGGCCTTCGGTGCGTGGCAGTCCACGGTCTTTCGCCCACCGCCCATTGCCATCCATGATGATGGCAATGTGACGTGGGACGGATTTGAGGTCGTCAGCTTGAGAGGCAGCAGGCATGGTGGGCCGTGGTTACGGCGTGTCGTAGGTAGGCAAACTAGCGGCATCGAACCGGGCTGCGCCGACTTCATCGGCAATTTCGTTCAGGGCATCCACTTCGGCTGTGCTGAACAGCAGGCCCCCGGCTTTGCTGGTGTGGGCGGCATTCTGGGCTTCAGGCTGGCCAGGCAGCATGCAGCCTTCATTGCCGTGACCGAGGATGTCATCAATGACAGCCTTCATGTTGCCTGCAAAGTCGCGCCCTTGAGCGAAGAGGCCGCTGCTGATGGCATCTGGATGGATGACCTGGAAATAGAAGCTGCTGGTGCGTTTTTCGCCCGCTGGGGTGGGTTGGCCCTTGATGTCAGGGTGCGCACCGCCACCGCGTAGAGTTGGCAGGGAACCCCCGATCATGGCGCCCATGACTTCAATGAGAAGGGAGAGGCCGTAGCCTTTGTGTGCACCGAAGGGCAGCAGCCACTGGGCAGCGTTGGCATCCGTGGTAGGGTTGCCTTCAGCATCCACTGCGGCTCCTGGAGGCAGGGGTTTGCCCTCGCGCTTGAGCTGCTGCACGCGGCCCATGGCCACGGTGCTGGTGGCCCAGTCGATCACGATGGGGAAGCCACAGGCATCTTGGGTAGGCAGGCCCCAGGAGTGGGGATTCGTGCCCAGGACCGGGAATTTACCGCCGAAGGGTACCACTTCACCCAGGGTGGAGGTGCAGTTCGTGTAGGCGATGTAGCCCTTCTTGGCGGCATCCATAACGTAACCACCACCCCAAAGATAATGAAAGGCATTGTCCACGCTCACCTGGCCGATGCCGTATTTATCCGCCATCTCCATGCAACGCTCCATGGCGCTGAAGGCCACGCTTTGGCCGAGCTTGAGCTGGGCGTCCCAAACCTCACTCGCGGCGAATTTCTTCTCGATCACTTTCACTTCAGCTCCAGGCTTGCAGCCACCGGTGGCGCTGCCAAAGAGGTGGTCCAGGTGCAGGGCTTTGATAGCGTTGTGCGTGCGAATGCCATGTGCCGAGGCCATTTCGCAAAAGCGGGCTGCATCCTCAGCCTCCGCAGCGGTGTAACCGCGATGCACGTAGGCGGCGCGGACGAGGTCATTGTGAGCGGCAGTGGGCAGGACGTGATACGTGGTGGGCATGGCGGTTGAACGGGTGCTTTAAAACTGGGCAGGGTGCCGTGCAAGTGGAGACGCGGAGAGAAGAAGGACGAAACCTGGGTGAAAAGTGACTGTGGCAGGGATTTCAGGCGTGAAATCAGGCTCCTGGCACAGATCCCCAGCCACCACCGCCGGGTGTCTCAATGCGAACCCGGTCTGCGGGCTGCGTGAGAAAACTGGTGCTAGCGGGCAATGTGCGCACCTCATTTCCTCGAATGAGCACCTGCTGCCCAGGACTCCCAGCGCCGCCACCTTCCAGGCCATAGGGAGCTGACAGACGATGCTGAGTGAGGAGCGAAAAGGTCAAAGGGGCGAGGCATTCAAACTCACGAATCACCCCATTACCTCCGGGCCACTGGCCCACCCCCCCAGAACCATGACGAATGGCAAACTGCCGCAGCCGTACGGGGTAACGTTGTTCGAGGATTTCGGGATCTGTGATCGCTGTATTGGTCATGTGGCTGTGCAGCGCATCTGACCCGGCATAACCGGGGCCTGCGCCGGTGCCGCCAGCGATCGTCTCGTAATAACCAAAGTGCTCGTTGCCAAACAAAAAGTTATTCATAGTTCCCTGGCTGCACGCCTGCAGTTTAAAGGCCAATAGCAGGGTATCTACCAGACGCTGGCTCACCTCCACATTTCCTCCCACCACGGCGGGGTCGCGGGTGGTATCTCCGGTGAAGGTAGGATTGAGAAGACTGCCCTCAGGGAGCAAAATCTCCACGGGTTGGAGTAGCCCTTCATTGAGCGGTAAATCTTCCTGCAAAAGCAATCGCAGGCAGTATAAAATAGCACTGCTAACGATGGCACGTGTGGCATTTAAATTTTGCGCATGCACGGGTGAAGTTCCGCTGAAATCCAGACGTAGGATTTCCATCGTTGGATTTGAAACCTCTACCTTGATGATGGACCCATCATCCAGGGTTTGCCTGGCCTGACAGGGCTGAATGGCAGGGATCTTTTGGCGCATCACGGAGGCGCTGTGGTCCAAGATGGCTTGAAGATGATGCGGTAAGTTTGAGCCCGTTTCTCCCGCTAACTCCAGGAACCGCTCCACGCCGTGAAGGTTGGCCGCGAGCTGCGCATGGAGATCCGCTAAATTATCGGCCAGATTGCGGGTCGGATACTGGCCCTGGGTGAGGGCGGTGGCTAACTGATCAAAACAGGACTCTCCTGCCCGCACTAGATATTGGGGGGAAATGACCACGCCTTCCTCTGCGAGGCAGGTGGCTGAGGCTGACATGGAACCTGGGGTGATGCCGCCGATTTCGGCATGATGAGCCCGGTTTGCCACATAGCCGCGCAGTGTCTCTGCTGAATCAAACACCGGAGTGATGAGGGTGACATCTGGCAGGTGGGAGCCGCCAAAGGCCGGGTGATTGGTGATCAGTGTATCTCCAGGGCGTAGGTCAAAACCTCGTGTCGCCTCCCTCACACACACGCCCAGTGCGCCGAGGTGCACGGGGATGTGCGGAGCGCTGGAAATGAGGTGGCCTTTTTCATTGAGGAGAGCGCATGAGAAATCTAACCGCTCGCGGATGTTTGTGGAGATGGAGGTACGGCAAAGCAAGGCTCCCATATCCGTCACGATGCTGTGAAGCCGATGCCGAAGAAGATCCCGCGAGAGGTTCTGGGGGCGTAGGGGCGCTGTGTCGAGCCTCGTGAGAATATGGGCGGTGCCAGGCACATGCTGTACTTCCCAGCCTTCATGCACTACCAGTGTGCTGAAGCTGTCCTGAATCAGGAGTGGCCCGGCGATTTTTCCAGTTGCCGTTTGTCGGGACGTGGATGGCCGGGTGTGATCTTGTGGCACTAGAGCAACAACGACCCTGAGGCTAACCAGCTCAATGACACGATGAGCTGGTGGTAGATAACCAAAAAGACGTTCGTAAGCACTGCGGTAGCTCTGGGGTAAGTCAGCCGCTTTTTCAAAGGTGACCTGGATGGGCGTATCCTGTCCGCGCAGCCGCAACTCCGCAAGGAGTGAGGTCGTCTGGATCTCCGGTGAGACATCCGTGAACGCATCAGGTGAGAGCACCCTCGTGGCCTCGGAGACCAGTTGCTGCACCCACTCATCCACCTGCTCTTGGCATTCACTGAGCGGCCGTAACACTTGTCTTTGGGCGATCTTCTCAGGCGCGGCTTGGTGCAGGCCCACAGCGCTCAAAATACCTGCGTGTTCAGGTGCCAAAATGGTGGAGATGCCCAGACGCTCCGCCACCGCACAGGCATGCTGGGGGCCGGCCCCACCAAAGGCTAGCAGTGCGTAGTCAGCAGGATCATAACCCTCCGCCACGGAAATGCGGCGGATGGCATCGGTCATGTGCTCAATGGCGAGATCGAGGCAAGCCCACAATAGATCTTTCGGCGTCTCATAATCTGAGGTTTGCTGAAAGAGCTCGTAAAGGCGTTGCCGTGCAGCGTTTTTATCTAGGGGAATGGGGGCGCGTGAAGGGTTGAAATGGCCTAACAAAAGATTGACATCTGTGATCGTGAGCGGGCCGCCGCGTCCATAGCAAGCAGGCCCTGGATACGAGCCCGCGCTTTCAGGGCCCACGGCGAGTCCATGCGGTGTCCAATGGCAAACGGACCCCCCACCCGCTGCCACGGTTTCGATAGCGACGCAGGGGGCTAGTAACTGCATGCCAGCCACGTTTTGCGTGAAACGATAACTGGGCCGCCCATCAATGCGGGCTACATCCGTGCTAGTGCCGCCCATATCTAAAGTCAAAACGCGGGGATAGCCCAGATGCGCCGCTGCATTCGCTGCACCGAGGGCCCCTCCTGCTGGGCCGCTCAGCAAAAGGTCTTTGGGTTTGATGGCGGTGGTGGATTCGAGGCCACCAGCGGAGTTTAAGATCCGTAGCGAAGCGGAGGTGGTGCCGCCCTGCAATGGCCTGGCAACACCCCGGATAAAAGACTCCACAGGGCCTGTCAGATAAGCATTCGCCACGGCACTTTGAGCCCGGGGTAAAATCTTCGTGAAGGGAGCGATCTGGCTGGAGAGGGAGATGTGGATGAATCCTACCTCTCGCAAAAGTTCACCGACACGAATTTCATGCTGCGGATGTGCATGACTGTGCAGCAGGGCCACAGCGGCATGATGGATGCCTTGTTGCACCAAGATCTTCGCTTGTTCGATGACTGTTTGTTCATCCAAAGATGCAAGCACTTCCCCATCGGCTGAGAGCCGCTCTTTCACTTCTACGGTTGCCTCAAAAAACAAAGGCCGAGGTTCATGATGGAGCGCAAAAAGATCCTGACGACGCTGGTCGCCGATGCGCAGCAGATCCCCAAAACCCTGGGTGATGAATAGCGCGGTGCGCGTGCCTTTGCGCTCCAGCAGTGCATTCGTGGCCCGCGTGGTGGCTAATCTTAATTCGAGCGGTGGGAAGGCCTGGCCTAACGGCGTGTGTGTTAAAAGCCGTGTCGCTAAGATGGGGGCTTCTTCCCCCGTGGTTAGATCCAGGAGGAAGAAAGGTTCCGGCAGGTCGGCCACTGCAGCTCCCACCGTCAGCAAGCTATGTCCCGTTTCACCAGTGCTGTCAGGCAACGGGTGATAGTGAAGGATGGAAAAGGCCGCTTTGAATGTCTCGTGAATGATTTCAGCCTGAAACCCCGTATAGAAACCATCCGGCATGGCGGGCAGGCCGCTGACTCGTAAGTGACCGTTTGCGAGGATGTCGAGGACACGAACGCGGAGAACTCCCGTAGAAAGCACTTTGCAGCGCGTTTCATAGCCCTGGGGATTTCGAGCAAAAGCATCCGTGAAGGTGCCTCCAGTGTCCGTTGCGATCCGCCACATATTGCAGGCTATTTCTCCACCGGGGGAAGGCTGATGTTATCCACCCAGCGGGCTTCCATCAAGGTGTCCACATAGGCAGTGACCTCGGCGGGTTTGTAGATGCCTTGCGCTCGGGCCAGCCAGTCTCTGGCAGCGGTGCCATCTTTTTTGCCAAAGGCGATGGCCGCTTGGCTATAATAGTAGGCAGGCGTGTCATCCATGAAAGTGAAGTGGTCTTTGAGGGTCTTGGCCGCTTCATCCAGTTTTTCAAGTTTCACTTCGCAGACGAGACGTTTGTAGAGCGTCAGGTGGCGGAGGTTTTGTTGCAGCTTGGGGAAGTCATCCAACAGCTTTTGCAGAGCCGCTGCGGCTGCGGCCCACTCATGTTTGACGAAGAGCAACTCAGCCTTGTTAAACTTCGGCGCGATGGCGTTGGGGGCTAGGTATTCAGCCTTATCCAGGAGAGGTTGGGCTTTGTCAAAGTCGCGTAGGGCAGGGGTGAGGTAGATGGCACCACGCATGTTGTACAGGTCTGAAAGCTCAGGTGCCAGAGCCTCGATTTCATCCAGCTTGAGCAGCGCCTCTGAGTAACGTTGGGCCTGCTGGAGCTGATAAGTCTCCTCCAGTTTTTTCCGAACTTCTTCGGTGGGCTTTTCCTGGGCATGGCCCACGGCAGCCATCACCAAGATGAAGTGGAAGACACGGCTCAGTTTCATGTGTCACTAGCATACGAGCTGACTTCAGTCAGGCAACCAAAAGGCAGGAGCAAATGGATGATTGAGGTCACTGCCCTGGCTCCATATACCAAGGATTGAGGGGTTTTTCGCAAAAGACGTGGAGTGAAACAAAAACCTTTCCCTTCTTTGCAAATTGATTGCAACCAATGGGTTCATGACACCGTAGCCTACGCTCTGTTTTCCCCCCGAGAAAACCATGAAAAACACCCTCCTTCTTACCACCTCCCTGTTATCGCTGTGGGCCTCACCGGTCCTCGCCGATGCTCTCTCAGATTCCTATCTGGCCATGTTCAAGCCCCTGCCTACGGAAGCCCCGGCGGCAGACAATGAATTGACGGAAGCGAAGATCAATCTAGGGCGCATGCTCTACTATGAGACCCGCATCTCCAAGAACGGCCAAATGTCCTGCAACACCTGCCACGTGCTGGACAAATACGGCCAGGATAACCTGCCGTTTTCACCCGGCCATGAAGGGAAACTAGGCGGGCGCAGCTCTCCTACGGTCTATAACGCCGCACTTCACATTGCCCAGTTCTGGGATGGTCGTGCGCCCACTGTGGAGGAGCAGGCCAAAGGACCTGTGTTAAATCCGGTGGAGATGGGCATGCCTAGCGCCGACTTTGTGGTGGATGTGCTGAAGTCCATTCCTGGATATGTGGAGGCTTTTAAATCCGCCTTTCCTGGCGAGGCAGATCCTATCAACTATAATAACTTTGGCAAGGCCGTGGGCGCCTTTGAGCGCAAGCTGGTCACGCCCTCTCGCTGGGATGATTACCTGAAAGGCCAAAAGACAGCCCTCACGGCTGAGGAGCAAAAGGGATATGAAACCTTCGCCAAAGCTGGATGCGCCACCTGCCATAACGGGCCTGCCATCGGCGGTGCCATGTATCACAAACTGGGTCTCGTCAAAGCCTGGCCTGAACTCAAAGACCTCGGTCGTTATGAGGCGACGAAGGTGGAAAGCGATAAGCATTTCTTCAAAGTCTCCAGCCTCCGCAATGTCAGTGAAACCGGGCCTTACCTCCATGATGGGTCGGTGAAAACACTGGATCAAATGGTGAGAATGATGGCGGAGCATCAGTTGGGCAAGACGCTCACAGATGCAGAAACCGATAGCATTGTGACGTTCCTGAAGTCGCTCACGGGCGAAATTCCGAAGGACTACATCATGCAGCCGAAGCTGCCTGAAAGTGGCCCCAAGACCCCGAAGGCGTGATTTAGAGCATTTTTAAATTATTTTGCAGCTTATTGATGAAGCGCAATGGGAGGAGTGCCCACGCTCCTCTCTCGTTGTCTTCAGCGACCAATCGGATTGGTTGTAGTATTATTTAATATCCTCTAGAGAAGATTTATCGGAGCAAAGAGATACCATCCATGTTATCCGACTCATCCGTGGTTTTTGAACTCTCCGTTCAATCCGTGATTCCGTAGACCATCGCCTGCAGCCAGGCAGGGCGCTGGTTGCGCGGGTCCTGGGGATCTGGTAATGCGCCTACCCAGGGTAGGGGCGGGTTTGAGCCGTCCAAGATATGCACCGGCTGCCCATCCAGGGAGATGCCCAGTTCATCGCGGAAGAAGGTCACGCAGCGGCGGCTAAAGAGGATGCGGTGCATGGTGGAGCCGCCGCCCAGTTTCTCCAAGGTGATCCCTACATCCGGTGCCCCTGCCGCCAGCATGTCGCTGCGCCGGTAGTGCAACTCCGCCGGGCTGAGGAATCCCTGATACGGCAGGCACTCCTGGGGCCGCGCCGTGGCGGGATCATAGCGGTAGAGGTCGCGACCGCTCATGCACAGGTTCAGCATCGGCGGCAGGGTCATGTGACTCCACACCACCCAGGCCATTTCACTCTCCGGCACTGGCTTTTTCCCCGTCACCACCGGGCGGGTCAGGCGCAGGCCTTTGAGGCCCGACTTTTCCAGTGCCGCCTTCACCTTTCCGCGCACCAGCATCGCAGACGTGGTGGAGAGCGTGCCACATTCACGGCTCTTCGGAGTGATGGGTGCCTTCAGATGCGGCACGCCCGCGTCATCGTAGGTCGGTGGATAAAGCGGTTCGCCCACATAAACGTGCTGGTAGGGCTGGACATACTCTTGGTTAATCAGGTCGGCGGGCTGATACTCGCGCGTCCTCCGGATGTGGATGCCGGCCTTTTGCAAAGGCTCACGATCGGTGAGGTCATACCCGGCTTGCTGGAGGGCCTCCAGCACTCGCAGGACCCGGGGATCATCCGCCGTTGTGGGAGGCATCGGCAGATAGGTCGCCCCTTGCGGGATCAGGTCTGGGATGCCCTGCCTGATCCGCGCAAAGGCCTCCGGCGACACCTCTCGGGTCAAAGCGTTGCCGCTGCCTGCAAACACATGGAAGTTGTATTTCTCGATCATAAATCGCCTGTTTTAGGGGCATCG
Organism: Prosthecobacter dejongeii; assembly: GCF_014203045.1. Taxonomy (NCBI): domain Bacteria; kingdom Pseudomonadati; phylum Verrucomicrobiota; class Verrucomicrobiia; order Verrucomicrobiales; family Verrucomicrobiaceae; genus Prosthecobacter; species Prosthecobacter dejongeii. The sequence goes on along the minus strand of NZ_JACHIF010000009.1, from coordinate 200,808 downwards.
ACTGCCGACTGTCCATGGCGAAATGGAGAGGGTATCTCATCGGGAGAAAATGTAACCCTTGTGCTCGAACGAATATTAGCTCCGGGTGAAAAGAACGAAGCGAGTTCGATGCGGGGACAGGGTAGGCCGCACGATGATCGAATCGTGATGCGCTCTGGAGGAGCGCGAAAAGCCCCCGCCAACAGTCAAAACGTGCATGGGCTCCGGCTCGGCTGGGGTCCTTTCTTGTGCCCCTTCAGGGCGCGTCTCTGGTTTGGCGACATGTGTCTCGCGGTCCAGGGGTTCCGATCGTTCCTCACTCCACCGCCCGGCTAGGCTAAGATTCCATTGCTGGGTGCGCCTGTTCGGAGGTTCTGGACAGGCGTTTTGTTATGTGCAGCGGGGCTTGGGAGATGCGATCTCATTTCGCGTAGCGTGGACGGGCGGGAGGAACCGCCGGGAGTGCGGTGGGCACTCTTGCCAGTGTATTTCGGGCGTCGCTCTGCGACGCCATGAGAGATGACATGGCCGGGGGGCGCGCCTTGAAAGGTGCGGCAAGGATACGGACGCCGCTCTGCGGTTGGGAAAGGGGCGCAGGCAACGCTTGAGCATTCAAAGATGCAAAGGAACTTATTTTTTGCGCTTTTTCATGAGCCCTCGGTTGGAATTTTGAAGGATGAATTTTCTCGCATCAGCCTCGATTTCCCATCTTGGAGCTTGTCTTGATCCTTGACCACTGCGTCTTGCCCTCTGAGTTTCTAGCCTCCATGTCCGTCCCACTTCTCGACGTCAACGCCCAGAATCATCCACTCGAATCTGAACTCCAGGCCGCCTTCGCGCGTGTTCTTCAGCATGGCCGTTTCATCATGGGGCCAGAGATGGAAGTGCTGGAAAATGAGATCGCTGAAATGGTGGGTGTGAAGCATGCCCTCGCCGTTTCTTCCGGCACAGATGCACTCTTACTAGCCCTCATGGCGCTGGACATTCAGCCTGGGGATGAAGTTCTTTGCCCAGCTTTCACTTTCTTTGCCACAGCAGGAGCGGTCTCTCGTCTGGGCGCCATTCCTGTCTTTACAGATATTTGCCCCATCTGCTTCAACATGGATGTGAATGATGCGCGAGCCAAGATCACGCCCCGCACGAAGGCCATCATTCCCGTTCACCTTTTTGGACAGAGTGCCGATATGGACCCGCTTCTCGCCTTAGCCGAAGAAAAAGGGCTGCGTGTTATCGAAGATGGGGCTCAGGCCATTGGCTCTCTTTATAAAGGCCGTGCCTGCGGGGCCATGGGAGACTTTGGCACCTACAGTTTCTTCCCCAGCAAGAATCTCGGTGGCTTTGGTGACGGTGGTATGCTAGTGACTAATGACGACAACCTCGCCGAGTTTGCGCGGGTGCTGCGAGTGCATGGTTCCAAGCCCAAATACTACCATCACTACATCGGTGGCAACTTCCGCATGGACACCGTGCAGTGTGCTCTCCTGAGCGTGAAAGTGAAGCGTTATGCCGAATACACGGCCCAACGCCAAGCCAACGCGGCTCATTACACCGAAGCTCTTTTGAAGCTGCCCGGTGTGGTCCAGGCGGATGTTTCACACTGCAAATGTGTGAGCGCCCAAGATGCCTGGCTAGCAGGGCAGGGGGCACGTCTGGTGCTGCCCGTGGCCTATGATCACAACACCCACATTTGGAATCAATACACCGTGCGTGTGCTGGATGGTCAGCGGGATGCCTTCCGTGATGCTCTGCAAAAAGCCGGCATCGGCTGTGAGATCTATTACCCGCTCACGCTGGATCAGCAGCCTTGTTTTGCCCATCTGCCTGAGGCTTCTCGGTTGGGCTGTGAGGTCTCTCACCGCATGGCGCAGGAGGTCATCAGCCTACCGATCTATGGTGAACTCTCGGAAGCTCAACGACTTGAGGTCATCGCGGCCATTGCCGGATGGCTCAATGCTTGAAGATAAAAAACTTCCGGCAGACAAAATTGATCAGCACGGAGGTAACGGCCATGCTGAGCTGCGCCACCAGGGTATTGAGACCAAACATCTTGATTAACCAGGGCCCTGCCAGCAAGCCGCCTCCAAAGCTGATCACGCCGATACCAAAAAAGCTGGCGATTTCTACCGCCCGGCTATGACGCCCAGATTTGAAGACCCACAGAATATTGGTGACGTAAGCGACGGCAGTGCTGAAGAGAACCGCGATGGAGTTGCTGATCGTGCTGTTGAGGGCACGGGTTTCATCTGGGATGGAGGAGTCAATGGAAGGAAAAGCCCAGAACGATAAAGCTACCCAGATGACCTGGTGCGTGATAAAGGCCCCCAGCCCGCAGATCCCATATTTGATGAATTGGAGCAGTGGGTGCGCATCTCGGGAGTTCACCTGCGCCAAAATGGTGCGCCAGTCATTGTTGCGGACGAAATGGGCGGCGGAGCTAAGCTGGGAAATCATAAAGCAAGAGCAGTACTGACGCCGCCTTTCCCAGGGAGCACAAGAAACAAAAAAACGCAGTCGGTAAATTCCGACTGCGTTTGGGTAGAGGCCTAGGCTCTCGTTAAAAGATCAATACGGGTTGCCATAATAAGGCTGACCGTTCGGATAGTAGCCCGTGGGGCGACGGTATTGATTGTTATACTGCTGGTTTTGGTAGTATTGTTGGTTGCGCTGATCCTGCGCGTTGCCGATGGCGTTGCCGCCCAGGGCACCGAGACCGGCACCGATGGCAGCGCCTTCCAGGCCGCGACCACTCTGGTTACCGATGATGCCGCCGGCTGCCGCGCCGCCGAGTGCGCCGATGACTGTGCCGGTTTGGGCATTGGGTCCCGTGGCGCAGGAAACCAGGCTGAGAGCGGCAAGGAATGAGAGTGCTGATGTTTTCATACTTGGGTAAGTGACTGGTTAGTCGAGACGAGGCTATCACTTGTTCACCAAAAAATAGTTAAACTTTCCGAAAAATTTTTGTCAGCCCTGCAAGTGAAAAAGTCTGAAGATGTGAAAAACGGGGTTGCGTAGCGATTCTGGTGTGGTAGGACTTTCGACTCCCCCGCCCGCTAACTGGGCGCTGACCTCTTATGCGTGTCCGTACATCCGTCAAACCTCTCTGCGAACTCTGCCGCGTCATTCGCCGCAAAGGCGTGGTCCGCGTCGTCTGCAAAAACCCACGCCACAAGCAGCGTCAGGGTTAATTCCAGGCACATTCATTCATAGCAACTTACTGATTATGGCACGCCTACTTGGAGTCGAAATCCCAAACGAAAAGAAGATCGAATATTCCCTGCCTTACATTTATGGCATCGGTCTTCCCCTGAGCCGCAAAATTCTTGCCGCTAGCAACATTGATCCTAACGTCCGCGCTGGAGAGCTTACGGATGACCAGATTGCACTCGTCACTCAGGTGATCCAGGGCATGGGCATCGTGTATGAAGGTGACCTTCGTCGTGAGCAGGGTATGCACATGAAGCGCATCCTTGGCATCAACTGCTATCGCGCCACTCGCCACCGCCGTGGCCTGCCAGTTCGCGGTCAGCGCACTCACACCAACTCCCGCACTCGCAAAGGTCCTCGTAAGACCGTCGGCGCGCAGAGCAAGCCTGGTAAGAAGTAATCAGGTAACAACCCAGGCTCCTATCCTTTCGTATTATGGCAGAAGAAACAACAACTCCGGCAGTGGCTCCTGAAGCTGCCGCCCCAGAAGCCGCTCCAGCTCCGGCCCCAGCGCCTGCAGCCCCCGGTGCACCGGCCGCTGACAAAGCGCCAACCAGCGGCGACCGCGCCGTTTCCCAGAGCGTCTGGCTTGAAATCGGTGGCGGCGACGGCACTGAAACCGCCAAGGTCATCAAGGCCAAGGGTTCCAAGAACGTTCACTCCGGTATCGTTCACGTCCGCTCCAGCTTTAATAACACGATGGTTTCCATCACGGATCGCGTGGGTAACCTGATTGGTTGGTCCACCTCTGGAAAGATGGGTTTCCGCGGTTCCCGTAAAGGCACTGCATACGCAGCCCAGGTCGTTGCTCAAGACGCTTGCCGTCAAGCCATGGGTCACGGTCTTCGCGAAGTTGAAGTTCGTCTTCGTGGCCCAGGTTCTGGCCGTGAGTCTGCTGTCCGTGCCGTTCAGGCCATGGGCATCGAAGTCACCGTGATCAAGGACGCTACCCCGATCCCTCACAACGGCTGCCGCCCACCGAAGGCTCGCCGCGTCTAATCTCGTTTCTCTCCGCATTTTACTCGTATGGCACGTTACACAGGTCCCCGCGAAAAGATCGCCCGTCGTTTTGGCGTCGCGCTTTTCGGTCCTTCCAAGTCTCTTGAAACCCGCAACTTCCCACCTGGGCAGCACGGTGTTAAGAATTCCCGCCGCAAAAACTCTGATTACGCGGTCGCTCTGATCGAAAAACAGAAGCTGCGTTTCCAGTATGGCGTGCTTGAAAAGCAGTTCCGCCTTACCTTCGCTGAAGCTCAGCGCCGTAAGGGCGTGACGGGTGAAAACCTGCTTCAGATGCTCGAGTCCCGTCTCGACAACGTGGTTTATCGCTTCGGATTCGCGAACACTCGTTTCGCTTCCCGCCAGCTCGTCAGTCACCGCCACATCACCGTCAACGGTAAGATCGTCAACATCGCTAGCTATCAGGTCAAGCCTGGTGACGTCATCGCCGCTAAGAACAGCCCTCGCTCCCAGCAATTGGTCGGCCGTTTCTTGGAAATGACCCTCGGTAACCCTTCTCCAGATTGGGTGACTGTGGATCGCGACAAGATGTCTGGTGTGTTTAACCGCGCCCCGATCCGTGACGAGATCAACCCGATTGCCAATGAGCAGCTCGTGGTGGAACTCTACTCCCGTTAATCCGGAAGTTTCACAGACAGCCTTTCCGAAAGGGACACCGCGAGGTGTCCCTTTTTCGTAATCACTCCCGATCCCATCCATGCTCATCCCCGAACATCTTGAAATCATTGGCTCTGAATTAGCCATCCGTTGGTCCGACAAGTCCGAAGACTACATTCCCTGTGAGCGCCTTCGCGCCTGGTCTCCCAGTGCCGAAAACACGGGCGAGCGGGATCTTCTAGGGCGTAAATATGGCGGCACAGACCAAAAGCATTTCCCCGGCGTCACGGTGCGTGGCTGGCGTGTCATTGGCGGTTACGCCGTGCAGTTTGACTTTTCTGACGGGCATAACACGGGGCTTTTCAGCTTTGATTATTTGAAGGCCATCTGCCGGGAAGCGCCGAATCTCTGAGCCGCTTTTCTGAGGTATGATCTAGCGCGAGATGATTTCTTGGCCGCTCATGACTTCAGGGTTGCTGCTAAGGGGGCATTTCCATTAGACTGACTTCATGCCCCTACGTTTTTCTCGTCGTCATTTCTTGGCTAGCAGTGCTGCTGCCATCGGTTTTCCCACCATTGTTCCGAGCAGTGTCTTCGGTAAATCAGGACGTCCTGCCCCCTCGGAGCGTATCACTGTCGGCTGCATCGGTTGGGGGACCATCGCCGGAGATTGGACCCCTTCGTTTTTAAACAACGAAAAGTGCCAGGTCATCGCCGTGGCGGATCCCATGAAGGAGTATGGCCACTACGGCTACGATGGCAAAGAAACTGGTGGGCGCGAGGCGGGTCGCAAGATCATTGACCAGCACTATTCCCAGGCGGCAAACAAAAATGTCAAGACCTGCACCGCCTATGAAGACTTTCGTGAAATGATGGAGCAGGAAGATCTGGACGCCGTCCAGGTCTCCACGCCGGATCATTGGCACGCCTACATGGCCGTGTATGCGGCCCGCAAAGGGAAACACATCTATGGCCAGAAACCTCTCGCGCTAAACATTGGCGAAGGTCGCCTCATGGCAGATGAAGTGGCCAAGGCGGGAGTGACCTGGCAGACCGGCAGCCAACAGCGCAGCGATATCTATTTCCGCATGGCTTGCGAAATGGTCCGCAATGGCCGGATCGGCAAACTCAAACACGTCCGCGTGGGGTTGCCCGGTGGTCATTCCAACTGGAATGGCATGGCCGACAAAACCGAGGTGGCTCCGCTCCCGGCTGATTTTAATTACGAACTCTGGCTGGGTCCTGCAGAGCAGATGGATTACCGTCCAGCTTTGTTGCCACTCAACTGGCGCCACAATTTCAATTTCAGTGGCGGTATGATCACAGACTTTGGCGCTCACCACATAGACATCGCACAGTGGGGCATGGGCACGGAGCACACCGGCCCCGTCGAGCTTCGCGCCGTCTCAGGCACCTTGAACAAAGATGCGCTTTATAATACCGCCACCGCCTTTTCCTTTGAGTGCGTTTATGAAAATGGTGTCATCATGAAGGTGGCTAGCCCGGATCATAAGCTGATGCCGGAAGTGGAAGCGGCCATGAAAATACCAGCGGGCAAAAAAGCCTTCGATCACGTCGGCGTGATGTTCGAGGGCGATGCGGGTAAGTGGATCTATGTGAATCGTGGGAAAATCACTGCCAGCGATCCAGCCATCCTCCGTGAGAAGATCGGCGCGGATGAAATCCATCTTTATGAAAGCAAAGACCACACGGACAATTTCCTGAGCTGCATCTACGACGGTAAACCCACGGCCACACCCGTCGAGATCGGTCATCGCAGCATCACGGTATCGCACCTCGCCAATATCGCTTTGCGCACCGAGAGCGCCGGACTGAAATGGAATCCACAGACGGAAAAGATCGAGGGAAATGAGGCGGCTTCAAAGTTGCTTTCGAAGGAATGGAGGAAGCCTTGGATTTTGTGAGTCCATTTGCGCGAGATCTTAACCGCGGGTGGGGGCAGTACTGGGTCTTGTTAGCTCTGTTCCTGAGGGTCGTCATGCCTGGGCTCCAGGCTCAGTCCTTGCAGCTCGATGCGAGCAAGATTTTGAGCCAGCCCCTTCCTGTTGCCGTTTCACCATCAGCGGCGGCTGAGGCCATTTTTCAGGGTTACTTGTATCTGGAGCCTAACCAGATGCGCTTTGAGGTGCTGTATGATGCGACGACCGTCCTCTCATGGGCAAAGTTACCAGTCACGCCTCAACTCGATGCCGCCCAGCAAAAGACCTTGGCGGCTGCCCTCGCTGCCAAAGCCGAGGACTGGTGCCGTCTAGGGACCACCCAGGTGAGTCAGGGGACTTTTTTGGGAGCTTCCATCATCAAAGGAAAGCCCGGGGCCACTCTGCCCTTTGATGAAGGCAGCAGCCTACCCACTCGTGAAGCCATGGTGGGCCTAATCTGGGAGTTTCCCTTGCCGCCCATGCCTGAAGAAATCCTCATTCAGTGGACGGGTTACATCCAGGGCCAAAAAGTCCTGCCTATCCGCCTTTTCTATGGAGTGAAAAGTGAATCTGTCGAAGCTGCGATTGGTGTGCCTTTGCTCAAGTGGTCGGTCAAAGGAAAGCTGCCCATGCCTGGGCCCCTTGCCGCCGTTCCCCGTATCGCTTCGCTCCCACCTTGGCAGCTTCCATTGGCCAGTATCATCTGGGCTTCAGCCGGACTGATTTTTTTCCTTTGGGTCAAAATGGGTAGGCACCGGCTGCCTGGTGGCGCGGTCGCATTTTTTGGGGCGTGGTTGCTCGGGGCAGTGTTGACCTGGCCGTTTTTGGTTATTCAGGTCCCTCGGGGTCCTGCTGCACCGCCAGTGAAAACCACGGCTGAAGCGGAGGTTATTTTATCACCCCTGCTACGGAATGTGTATCGTGCTTTCGACTACCGTTCGGAGTCGGATATTTATGACACTCTAGCCCGCAGCGTGGATGGTGAGCTGCTCCGTCAGCTCTATCTGGAGACCCTACAAGCCCTGACGCTGGAGGGCAGGGAAGGCACCCGGGTGACCATCACGGAATTCAGTGCTGAGGTCATGGCTGTGAAAGATAATCCCGCAGGGGCAGGGTTCGTCACGGATTGTCAATGGACCGCTCTCGGCACTGTGGGGCACTGGGGGCACGCCCATACCCGCGTGAATCGTTACACAGCTCAGGTGACCGTCTCCCCAGTGAAGGCTGAGTGGAAGATCATAAAACTCGAGGTGCGGGAAGCTCGGAGAATTTGAGGTTTTTCTCTCAAAGTTGACATTCTAGGGCACTCCCCTTTTGACAAAATGCCCCTGCGCGGCACTCTGCCGTCCCGCCTGCCCTGGTGGGGCGTAGTCTCTGAAACCCACGCGTCTTTTGAAAAACGTCCTCTTTGTCTGCACTGGAAACACCTGCCGCAGCCCTCTGGCTGAGGTGCTGTTCCGTGACCTGACGAAAGACTTGGCCGATTACCAGGTCGGCAGCGCGGGGGTGGGGGCCTACTCTGGGCAACCGGCCAGTCGCAGCAGTGTCGTCCTGGCCAAGGAAAAAGGACTCGACCTAACCAAGCACAAAAGCCGGGCTGTCACGGTGGATTTGGTCGAAAACGCCACCCACATTTTTGCCATGAGCCGCAGCCATCTGGCGGCCATTCTCATGAACCACCCCGAGGCTGAGGACAAAGTGTACTTGGTTTCCGAGTTCACGGCGGATGACCGCCTGCGTGGTCGGGATCTTAGTGACCCATTTGGAGGTGATCTTTCCGAGTATCGCGAGACGCTGGAGCATCTGGAAAAGATGCTGCCTAGTGTGCTCGCCTACATCGAACAAACCTGGAAAGCGGAGGCTGGCCGAGGTAGCACGCAGGGAGATTAGACTTGGGGAAAGGGCATCTTTAACGAGGCCTTTTCCCGCGCTTCATCTTCCTGCTACACCCGCCGCATCATTCGATTTTTTCATTTTTGTATTCGAACTTTTCATTTTCAAAACCCCCTCCTTTTCGCCAATCATCTCCATGAGCACACCCCCCGCCCCAGACCTGCCGCAGAAACTCGCCATTGGTTCCGACCATGGCGGGGTGGCCCTGAAGGACGCCGTCGTCGCCCATCTCAAAGATAACGGTTACGCCGTTCAGGACTTCGGCACGCATTCCGCGGCCTCCGTGGACTATCCAGATTATGCGGAGCTCGTCTCTCAGAGCGTCCTTTCAGGGGAGGCTGATGCAGGCATCCTCGTCTGCACCACCGGCATCGGCATGAGCATCGCTGCTAATCGCCATCCCGGCATCCAGGCCAGTCTGGTCAGCGATGCTGAAACTGCCGCCATCACCCGTGAGCACAATGACTCCAACGTCCTGTGCCTCGCTGCTAAAACCACTTCCGAAGCCACCACCAAAGACATCCTCAACGCCTGGTTGAAGACACCCTTTGCTGGAGGCCGTCACGGACGCCGAGTCGCCAAAATGAACACCCAGCCCCAACTCCACCCCCTCACCATCCTTGAAACCGCTGATCCAGCCGTCGCCGAAATCGTGCGCGGTGAGCAGCATCGCCAGCAGAACAACATCGAGCTCATCGCCAGCGAGAACTTCACCAGCAAAGCGGTGATGGCTGCGCAGGGCTCCTGCCTCACCAACAAGTATGCTGAGGGCTACCCTGGCAAACGCTGGTACGGCGGCTGTGAAGAAGTGGATAAGGTGGAGCAGCTCGCCATTGACCGCGTCTGCAAACTCTTCGGTGCCAAGTATGCCAACGTGCAGCCGCATTCCGGCTCCCAGGCCAATGCCGCCGTTTACTTCAGCGTGCTGCAGCCTGGTGACAAAGTGCTGGGGATGAACCTTGCCCACGGTGGTCACTTGACCCACGGAAATCCGGCCAACTTCTCCGGCCGCTTCTACAACTTCTGCCAGTATGGCGTCCGTCAGGACAATGAGCTCATTGATTATGATGAACTCGCCGAAGTGGCCAAGCGTGAACAGCCGAAGATGATCACCGCAGGGGCCTCTGCCTACCCGCGCATCATTGACTTCAAAAAGATGAGCGAGATCGCCAAAAGCGTCGGCGCTTACCTGTTCGTGGACATGGCCCACATCGCCGGTCTCGTCGCCGGTGGCCAGCACCCGAACCCGATGGAATACGCGGATTTCGTCACCAGCACCACCCACAAGTCCCTGCGCGGGCCTCGCGGTGGGATCGTGCTGACAAACAACGAAGACCTCATCAAGAAGATCAATAGCCAAGTGTTCCCTGGCGTTCAGGGTGGCCCTCTCATGCACGTCATCGCGGCGAAGGCCGTTTGCTTCGGCGAGTGCCTGAAGCCCGAGTTTGCCGAATACACTCAGCAGGTCGTAAAGAACGCCCGTGCCCTCGCCGCACGTCTGGCGGAGCTAGGCTACCGCATCGTCAGCGGCGGCACAGACAACCACCTCATGTTGGTGGATCTGCGCCCTCGCGGCCTGAATGGCAAAGTGGCCAGCGAAACCCTGGACCACGCTGGCATCACCGTGAACAAGAACGGCATCCCGTTTGATACCGAGAAGATCACCCTCGGCGGCGGCATCCGCATCGGTACTCCGGCTGTCACTACCCGTGGCATGAAGGAAGCCGAGATGGTGCAGATCGCCAACTGGATCGACCGCGCCTTGGGTAACAAGGACAACGCCGAAGTCCTTGCCTCCATCCGCGCCGAGATCGCCACCGTGAACGAGCGTTTCCCGCTGCCGTAATCTTCGTTAGTCTAAACCTCTCCTTGCGGCCGGAACGGAAACGTTCCGGCTGTTTTTTTATTGGTTGGACGCCCATATCACAAAAGCATCACCACCGGTTTCATTCGGGCGGAGGAGTAGCAGGCAGCGGGCGTTGGTATCTGGACACCCCCTTTGCAAATCATGATGCGTCTCCTTTCCCTCTGTGCCTTCTTGGCCACCTCTTCGTTGTTCGCGGCTGAACCCGTCACGGAGAAAATCAACGTGCTGGATCTCATGAAGGCCGGCGAGGTGGAATATCACATCAATCCGAAAGCTGACTTTCATGATCCGGCCAGCGAAGTCTTCCAACTCAAGGATGGCCTGCTGAACATCAGCGGTAAAGGCTACGGCTACATGGTCACCAAGAAAGGGTACAAAGACTACCATCTGGTGGTGGATTTTAAATGGGGGCCAAAGACCTGGGGCAAGCGTGCAGATCGTGCTCGTGACAACGGCATTCTGGTGCATTCCTATGGCCCACATGGGGCCTATGGAGATACTTGGATGGCCAGCATTGAGGCCCAGATCATCGAAGGTGGCATCGGCGACATCTTAGTTCTTTCCCCCAAATTGGCTGATGGCACGGAACTGACGACCAGCCTGAAGGCCGAATTTGAACTGGACCGCGACAAAGAGAAGCGTTGGAAGAAAGGTGCGCCTCTCCAGGAAGTGACCAAGGGCCGCATCAACTGGGAGAAGCGTGACGAAGACTGGGCGGACAAGATTGATTTCCGTGGCAAAGATGATCCCGATTCACCCGTGGGTGAGTGGAACCGCCTCGAAGTCATCGCCAAAGGCGATACGCTGGAATACTTCGTCAATGGAAAGCTGGTGAATGCCGCCTTCGCGTGCAAGCCTGCGGAAGGCCGCATCTGCATCCAGACCGAAGGGGCAGAAATGATCGTTCGCCGTTATGAACTTCACCCGTTAGGCCAGTTCAAGGAAAAGTGGACCCCGGAGATGGCGAAGAAGTAGAACGAGTTTCCAACTCGTTGCCAAGGATCCCTCTGCCAGTATCATCCAGCATCACCAAACGTTCCATTAAGGCCGATAACCTAACAGGATGTGAATCATTATGGGCACGTCGTTATGATAAAAATTACCGGACGCCGAGTCTTTCTGCACCCAGTTCCAGTAGCACTTCATTGAGCACCTTAAACAGAGTTTCGGGAGGGCATGGGCCGACCGTCAATACCCCGGCGTTTTCATCCAGGGGCCATATCCACCACATGACCAACGGGTTTTTTTCACCCTTCGCAGTAAGCTTCCATTCACGATAACGATCCTTCTGATTTCTTTGTAGGCAGTCCCGGACCATGATGACCTCCAGACCTCTTTGCTGGAGTTTATCCGGTAGAAATTTGGCATGAACATCAGAGATCCAATAGGCGGGCAGGGCACTCATTTACTCAAGAACGACCAATAGCCGGTCGAAGACGGGAGGCACTCTTTATTTTCCGAATATGGAGAGCGCACCATCATTGATGCAAACTGAAGCGATTTCATTTCGAGCACCATGTTAAGGTGTTATCACAAAAACACCACCTCCGGTGCCATTCAGGCTGAGCACGAGAAGGTTGGTTCCGTATCTATCGTAGTACTCCCCATCATGATGCGCTCCACTTTACTTTGCGTCCTTGCATTCGGTTCCGCCCTGTTTGGGGCACAGCCAGTCACTCAAAAGTTGGACGTGCTGGATCTGATGAAGTCGGGGAAGGTGGAATATCACATCAATCCCAAGGCCGATTTTCATGATCCGGCGGATCAGGTCTTTCAGCTCAAGGATGGTCTGCTGAACATCAGCGGCAAAGGTTACGGCTACATGGTGACCAAGGAGAGCTTCAAGGATTACCATCTCGTGGTGGAGTTTAAGTGGGGGGCAAAAACCTGGGGCAAGCGTGTGGACCGTGCCCGTGACAACGGCATCCTTGTGCATGCCTACGGACCGCACGGCACCGTGGGGGATACTTGGATGGCCAGCATTGAGGCCCAGATCATTGAAGGTGGTATCGGGGACATCCTGGTGCTTTCGCCCAAACTCGCCGATGGGACGACGCTGACCACCAGCGTGTCTGCGGAGATCGAACTGGATCGCGATAAGGAAAAGCGCTGGAAGAAAGGGGCACCGCGCCAGACGGTCACGACGACAAGCCGCATCAACTGGGAGAAGCGCGACGAAGACTGGGCCGACAAGATCAATTTCAGGGGGAAGGACGATCCCGATTCCCCCGTGGGCGAGTGGAACCGCCTGGAGGTCATCGCCAAAGGCGACACCCTGCAATACTTCGTCAACGGCCTGCTGGTGAACGAGGCGTTTGACTGCAAACCCGCTGAAGGCCGCATCTGCATCCAGACCGAAGCGGCGGAGATGATCGTTCGCCGTTATGAACTTCATCCGTTAGGCCAGTTCAAGGAGAAATGGAATCCTATCCAGGCCAGCGGCGGCAGCGATGTGAGTGTGCGCGATGGCCAAGCCGTGGCGCTTTCTCCTGAGGAGTCGTTAAAATCCATCCAATTGGATGGTGACTACGAGGCGCAGCTGGTGGCCGCAGAGCCGCTGGTGCTCGATCCTGTGGAAGTCACCTGGGATGCGCAAGGTCGTCTGTATGTGGCGGACATGCGAGATTACCCTCTGGGGCCGGAACCCGGCAAACCTGCACTTTCCCGCATCCAGCTTCTCTCCGATGAAGATGGCGATGGCCGCATGGACAAAGCGGTGACCTTTGCCGACCATGTGGACCATGTGCAGGGGCTGCTGCCTTACAATGGAGGGCTCATCGCCACCACCCGCACGCAGATTCTCTTTCTCGAGGACACGAATGGTGATGGCAGAGCGGACATCAATGAACCGCTGATCAAGGGCTTCAATCCCCGTCATAGCCAGCTCCAGGTCAGCGCCCCTCGCTGGGGAATGGATAACAAAGTGTATTTCAACAACGGTCTGGATGCCAAGGAGATCTACCCTGTCGCTAAATCGGATCCTGCCAATGTCGCCCGCTTCAACTTCCGCTGGGACCCGAAGACCGGGAAGATCGAGCCCACTAGCGGCTATGGCCAATACGGCGGTGCCTTTGATGACTTCGGGCATCACTTTTTCTGCTCGAACCGCAACCCTGTTATGTTTGCCGTCATGCCCTACGAGGCCGTGATGCGCAATCCCCATGCAGGCATCAGCCAGGGGCATGAAGACATCGCCCCGCCTGGGGCTGAGACGCGTGTTTATCCGCTGAAGATCACGCACACAACGGCGGATGCACACGCGGGAACCAATACCGCCTGCAGTGGCCTGGGCGTGTATCGCGGGCATCTCATGCCGGAACTGAAAAACAATGTCTTTGTGCCGGATCCGACGGGACAGCTTGTGACTCGTTACAAGGTGGAGCCGAACGGGGCTTCCCTCAAGGCCACGCGTGTGGGTGATCGTACCGAGTTCTTCCGCAGCAGCGATGAGTGGAGCCGCCCGGTCAACATGACCACCGGCCCTGATGGCGCGATGTACATCTGCGACATCTATCGCCGTTGGATTGATCATGCCCGCTTCTTCCCAGAGGAGTTTGTGAAGACACATGACATGCGCCAGGGAGAAAATGAAGGCCGCATCTGGCGCATCGTAAAGAAGGGGCAAAAAGTACCGAAGATCGAAGCCGCCCCGACAGATCCAGAAAAACTCACCGCCTGGTTAGGCCACGAAAATGCCTGGCAGCGCGAGACGGCGCAGCGGCTGCTGGTGGAGCAAGGGAAACCTGTCGGAGGCCCAGTCGAGGTGGTGGGGGACAATCGCCAAACTTTTTTCCAGATTCTGAATGCGCCGGACCAAGACGCCGCGTCAGAAGGCGCTGTCATTGAGGCCCGAGCGAGTGCCATCAGCCAAGCTCCGGAAGATGCCTGGGTGATGCGCGCGGTGCTGAGTGCCAGTGTCCACTCTGCCGGCGCAGTGCTGAGTAAGGTGATCGAAAAAGGCGAACTCACCCAGACCTACTCGGCCCAGCGAATGGATACCCTTCGTGCATTGGCCAGTGCTGCGGCGGCGGTTGGCGAAAAAGGTGACTTTGTTTTGGCTCTGCAAGCCTTGGAGACTCAGGCCGGGCAGCTCGCCTGGTGGAAGCCCGCTGTGCTGCAAGGTCTCGCCGAAGGATTGCCTAAATCTGGTGGCAAGATCGGGGCGAAAACTTTGGCTGCTTTTGTCAGTCAGCCACCTGCCGGGCAAGAAAAAGCCGCCGCCGAAATCAATGCCCTCCTTACTAAGGTGGACATGGTTATGAGCGACAACAAAGCGCCGCTTGATCAGCGTCTCGCGGTCATGCCTTTGTTAGCTCAGCGTTCCTGGGACAAGGCGGAGCCGGTGCTGCGCAAGCTGCTGGCAGAAGGCCAGCCCACGGAGCTGCAAACGGCTGCACTGGCCGTGCTGAAGAAGTACGGCGCGGATAAAGCCTCCCCACTCATCTATGACCTGCTGCCTGCGGCGGGCCCGACCGTGCGGCGGGATCTGGTGACGCTGCTGACCTCGAATGCGAAGACGGCGCTCGACCTCTTCAAGCGCATGGAAAAGGCTGAGTTCTCTCCGGCGCTGGTGGATGTGGAGACGCGCTGGCGTTACCAACGTGGCACGGGTGAGCTGCGTGATCTGGCCGTGAAACTCTTTGGCCAACCAAGCGAGGACCGCGCCGCCGTTATCGCCAACTACATGGACAGCACCCATGCAAAAGGGGATGCGAAAAAGGGCCAGCAGGTCTTTGCGATGATTTGCATCACATGCCACAAACATGGCGATCTCGGGGTGGAGGTTGGCCCTCCTCTTTCCGATGTTAAGGCCAAGCCGCCGGAAGCGCTGCTGTCTGACATATTGGACCCCAACCGCATGGTGGAAGCACGCTGGTGCGCCTACACCATTGAGACGCAGGATGGACGCGCTCTCAGCGGTCTCATCTCTGCCGAATCCGCCGACAGCGTCACACTGAAAATGATGGGCGGCCTTAGCGAAACCATTCAGCGCAGCCAGATCAAAAAGATGGTCAGCACGGACAAGAGTCTCATGCCTCCGGGCCTGGAAGGCGCGATCAACAAAGATCAAATGGCCGATTTGCTCGCTTTCCTACGCGGAAAAAATTAAAGTCCGTCTAACGAAAAGTGTGGAATAGCGCAAGCCGTAGGCTGGGTGTGTCCGGCGCAAACGATCCCGCAAGCTCTCCCGCCACCATCGCCGGATTACCCGGCTTTTTGGGAAAGCTGGAAGCCCCAAGAGCGCGGCACATTCAGGGAAAGTGGGATGGCGAAAATAAGGGGCTTTATCTTTTACCATACATCTTTTTGCCAAGGGTTTGCACACGCACCCGTGGCCTTTTGAGACCTGCACATAGACTCACTATGTGATTCGCTTTCGGTTAGGCTGATGCAGGCTGAAGCCGACGATTCTTCTGCTTCTCCGCCTTGAGCTGACCACAACCCGCTGCCACATCAATGCCACGCCGCTGCCGAACGGTGCAGGGGATACCCGCCTCCTGAATGATGGCCTGAAAAACATCGGCCGAACTCTCCGCACTCTCACGCCCACTGTAACCAGCGGTTTCATTGAGGGGGATGAGATTCACATGCGCATCCAGTCCCGCAAGAAGGGTGGCGACACGCCGTGCATGCTCAGGAGTGTCATTGACACCTGCGATGAGAGTCCAGGCGAAGAAGATACGGCGTCCAGTCTGCTGTCCGTAGCTTCGGCAGGCGGCGATGAGCTCTGCCAGAGGCCATCGTTGATTGGCGGGGATGAGGGCCGCGCGTTCAGCCTCCGTGCTGCCATGCAGGCTGATGGCCAGGTTGTAGGGTCGGTTTTCAGCCGCCAGGCGCAGGATGCCCGGCACCACGCCGACGGTGCTGACACTGATCTTGCTCGGCCCGATGTTGCAGCCACGCGTGTCACTGATGAGGTCCAGCGCCTTCATCACGTTATCGTAGTTATGCAGTGGCTCGCCCATGCCCATGAGCACGATGTTGCGTAGCCGCTCGCCTTTGGCCCGCAGGATGCGTTGGGCATGCAGGACTTGGCCCACGATCTCTCCCGGCCGCAGGTGTCTTACAAAACCCATCTGGCCCGTGGCACAAAACACACAGCCCATGGCACAACCCGCCTGGGTGCTCACACACACCGTGTGGCGTCCCGTGTAGCCCATGATCACGGTCTCGATCTCCTGCCCATCTTGGAGACGTAGCAGGAACTTCTGCGTCAGCCCATCCCCACTCGGCATGTGGGAGGCCACGGCGAGGTGATCCATGGTGTAGCCACCTTCACCCCCGACTTTTTCCCCCAGCCAGCGGCGCAAAGGCGGTACCCATTCATCTCGCACAGCACGGGCTTCCAGATCCGTCTCGGCCCGGAAATGCAGCGCATTCCATACTGTGCTGACATGGGCCGGGCGCAATCCATCCGCCACGAGGAGATCACGCAGTTCATCAAAGGTCAGGTCATGGAGGGAAAGCGGCACTCGTCCACTATGCCTCAGCCTACGCGCTCTGCCACTGCGGAGTGTTCCCCACACTGCGCCCCAAATCTCTTCATGAAAACTCACTTGCCGCCCCCCCTAGAGCGTGCGAATCTCAACTTCACCCTGAACGCGCTCGTAGTTCAACGGATAGAATGGTGGTCTCCGAAGCCGCATATCCAGGTTCGATTCCTGGCGAGCGCACTCTTTGGCTTCAATAAGATGCATCCAACTTGCTGCATTTACGGGGTGACGACGATGTATTGATGGGACTTACGGCTCAATGGAGCGGGGATTTTGTCACAGTTTGCCAAGGCTGGCTTATATGCAGTAGAGTCTGGCCTTCTCATCATGTTTTCCTTCCTGAAATTCCTCGTCGCTGCGGGTATTGCCACGTTTGGCATCTGGTATGTTTTTCAATACGACAACATCACGGAGGTCACGGGTGGGGTGGCGTTTGTCTGTGTGATCGTGGCTTTTTGTCTGCTCAAATGGCAGCCTAAAATGGACTTCGGCCCGAAGGACTTCATCGTTCGCTACAAGCACCTCAAGTGGCAGCCCGGTGAGTTTACGCGGCACTGGCTCATTACGGGAGATACGGGGGTGGGGAAGACCACTTCGGGGTTCAATCCACTCCTGCACCAGATCAGCATGAGTCGGCCGAACTGGGGTGGACTGATTTTGGGTGCGAAGGGGGATGAGCACTTTTTCGCCATGGAACATGCGGCCGGGCATGGGCGGCCTGAGGCCATCTGCGTGCTGGCGGTGCGTCCAGATCGTCTCGATAAAAACTGGAAACCGAAGGAGCGATACAACTTGGTCTCAGATCCCCGCCTGCCCTACACCACTCATGCGAAGAATTTGGTGGATACCGGGGCTTCCCTTACGGAGGGGGAGCAGTCTTCTTTCTTCAAGCCTGCGGCCCAACAAGCGCTCACCAGTGCCTTTGAGTTGCTAGAGACGCTGGGCCACCCGGTCAATGTGCTGCGGGCTTATGAGATCCTGACGGATAGCTCCGCTATGGAAAAGATCTTTGAAGAGCTGCTGGATACCGACAGCACGCCTGAGCGCATCAAACTGGCGAAATACTTTGACCAGACCTTTCTCAGCGCCAAGGCGGCGGAGCAGAAAGAAGGCCTGGTGGGGACACTCAAAGTCATGCTGGGTTTCTTCACTCACCCAGACATTGCTGAGGTCTTCTGCTCGGATGAACCGAACACGATTGACATTGCCGATGTGGACAAGGGGCGCATCTTTTGCACCGCGCTGCCGCAGACTTTCCAGACGGAACGCCGTTACATCAATACCTACATCAAGCTGCTTTTTTACACGCACGCTATGATGCGGTTTGATAAACCGAAGTCAGAACGAAAAGGCGAGAATTTGCTGATTGCTCTCATGGATGAATTCCAGGCCCTGGCCACCGCGAGTGAAGATGGCATCTCAGATCACAATGTCATTGACCGTCTGCGTGCGGCGAATTGCTGCCTCATTTTGGGCATGCAAAGTGATGCCTCTCTTTTCCCAGTCTTGGGCAAAGAAACGGCTCAGGTGCTGACGCTGAACTGCCGTTCTCGAATTGCGTTTCGGCAGCCAGATCCAGAAGGTGCACTGGCGGTAGCGGAGTTCATCGCCAAGGTGGAGAAAAAGAAGGTCTCCAAATCTTCCGGCTTCATGGGTAAAGACGCGAGCAAGACGGTCAATACGGAATGGGACTACGAAGTGCAGCCGGGTGAGCTCATGAAGATGCCAGATGCAACGGCCTGGATCGTCCACCCTTCGAAGGACAAAATCAAAATGCGCATCCCCGCCATGGATGGCGCTGGGAAGATCCCAGACTGGTGGAAGTGAAACCCCTAACAGGCCGTTTTTATGCAAGCTCAGCCGCAAGATATCCAGCAACAAATCGAACAGCTCCAGGAGCGCCTGGATTCACTCCAGGAAACGCTCAATGCAAATGCACCGAGTGACTTGGCTCGTGATCATTGGGGAGATGTGGAGATTAACTCCATTTTATTCAAGGACCCAGCGCCCCCCGGTTATTTGGATTCAGACATCTATAAACTCGCTGCGGAAATAGATAGTATTGACCGTGATGTCGGACGGCTCAAAAATGACTTGGATCGGCAGCTGCTGGCCCAGCAAGCGCGACAACCGCAGCCGCATCTTCAGGCGCAGGCATCAGCAGTGCCTGTGAACCCGCCAGCGGCCAGTGTGAATGCCAACGTAGCCACCAGTTTTTATGCCGATCCTGCGAAGCAGCAGGCGAAAGCTGCTCTGGATCCGCAACCAGGTAGCCTCACGGCTGCTCAGGCGGCAAGCTATTATGCCGATCCCGTGAAGCAGCAGGCGAAAGCTACTCTGGATCCGCAACCAGGTAGCCTCACGGCTGCTCAGGCGGCAAGCTATTATGCCGATCCCGTGAAGCAGCAGGCGAAAGCTGCTCTGGATCCGCAACCAGGCAGTCTTACCGCGGCTCAGGCAGCGAGTTATTATGCCGATCCTGCGAAGCAGCAGGCGAAAGCCGCGCTGGACCCGCAGACAGGAGGGGGCGCTACGGCACCAAGCGTGCGGGATATTTTGCGCGGGGCTGCTAAGGGAATGAGTCAGGCGGCGAATTCGGTTAAAGAGACGATTCAGGCGAAGCTGGGCTTGCTCAGCCACGAGGAAAAAGTGTCTCGCGTAGAAAAGCAGATCGAAAAACGCAATGATCATGGGAATGATCTCAGGGCGAAGCGTGAAGAGCTTTTTAATGGTCGCCCGCCAGTGCCTAACAACAGGGCTGACCGCGATCAACTCATTCAAACGCTCCAGGCAAGTCTCGACAACCCTCAGATGACGGATCCCTCACAAAGAAAGGATCTCGCTGACAAGTTGGATAAGTGCAAACAGGCGAACAAACTGGATGAACGAATCGGGAAAAACGAAAGTAAAATCGAAGGGCTGACGCAGAAAAAAGAGGATCTACAGGCCAAGTTAAAAACTGGTGCGTCCCTCCCTGCAAACGCTAACAACCAAGGTGTGACAACGGCTATCAAAGTGCGGTGATCGAGAAGGGGGGCTCCCTTGTATTCGATCGGGCCGACATGCAGCGATTTGTCTCAAGATCTATTTTGATTGATGAGCGGCTTTGGGAATGCAGGGAAAGTCTGTGGTGGAATCGTCATTTTTTCTGTCACAGAATTTTCGTGTTTGGCAATTTTAGGTAGAGCCCAGCTTAATTTTCATATCTTTCCTTTGTTGTTGGATTGTTTGTTAGGTCTTGTTCCAGGTGTGCCATGACACCTCAATTCTACGCCTTTTATCCCACACAAGTTCTCCACCTCATTTCCTAAAAATAGACAACATCGTTCTCTCGAAACTCATGACTCCAGAACAACTCGAAATCGGCAGACAGATTGAGCAAACAAGATTCCTTATCGGTGAGGCTCAAGAAAAATTGGGTGCGGGTGTGGATCCGCAGACATTCATTCGGCAGCAGAATGAAGAGTTGGTAAAACAGTCCGCCCGGGGCGGTGTGATGAGCCGTGCGGAGCAAGAGCAAGCGTCCATTGATGCTGACAGATACGAAGCGGCAGAGAAGATTTTAGAATTGCAAGAGAGACTGGAGAAGCAGCAGCGGCAGATGGCGGCTGCCGGAGCTTCGGTGGCTGGCCCTGCGCCCGGGGGACCGAGCGGCCCTGGTGGCCCTGGTGGATCCAGCGGGGCTGTTTTGAGTGGTCCTACGTCATCCAGTCTCAAGCGGGATATCGCCATTCTGGAGGCTTCGATTGATGAGAATCAACAGATTTTGGGAGAAGGTGTGGATCCTCAAACTTTCATTCAGCAGCAGAATGATGCCTTAGTGGCACAATCTCGAAGAGGCGGGGTGATGAGTGCCGCAGAGCAGCAAGAGGCATCTGTCAACGCGCAGAAATATGAAGCGGCAGAAAAGATCTTGAATCTTCAAGATCAATTGACGGAAAAGCAAAAGCAGTTAGGCGCTTCTGCACCTTCGGTGAGTTCTGGTGGCCCCTCGGCAGATGGTGATTCTGGCGGTAGCAAAAGTGTCCGTGAGAGAATGCGAGATGCCTTGCAGAAATTGGGAAGTGAACAAAAGCTCAGTGCCGTGGATTCTGACACTCAGGCACGATACAAAGCTGGCAAAAAGGAACTTGATGACTTACTTAAAAAGGAAAGCAAGGCCCTAAGCAGTGCTCTGAATGGAGATGTGGGATCCCTCGATGATTTGAAAACAGAGTCACCTGCTGAAAAAAAGGATCGTGCAGAAAAGATCCAGAATCTCCAAAAGAAACTGGCTGAGATGAAAGAAAAAGACCCTGGCTTGGCTCAATTGGACCGCAACACCGTGGGGCGAAACGTGCATTCTGCTGTCCGTGATCTTGCAAATAAAGTGGGGCAGAAACTGAAGTAAGACGGATTTCTCGTCATCTGGGCAAGTTGCTGGGCATTGCCTATTTTTTAAACGGTCGAAGGGGGTGGCTCCCCCTTCGGCTTTTTTTTAGCAGGCTCTTGTTCGCACTTGGCTGGTGGCCAGAACTAGCTTCTTCCGATACTTCTCCGCCGACTTTTTATGTCACACCTCCAGATCTCTGGGGTAATCCGAATGCGCAGTGCGCCGGACGTATTTTTCACGCGTTTTGTGTTCATTTTGAATGCGGTGATGCGACCTCGTTTCTGACGTAAGTTTACTTGCCTCCTGCGCCATTGACCCCAAGATTTCAACATCATGCCACTCTCTGAAAGCCAACAGGCTCGCCTCGACGAAATTAAGACCAATCTTGGTTATACCTCTGACATGCTCCAGGGCATGCAGGCTTTCCCTCGCCAGATTGCGGCTTTGGAAAAGCTCGATACACGCGGCCAGGAGCTTGATTTCGACACTTTGACCCTGGATGAAATGCGTGACATTTACGAACGTGGTCGGGTCAATTCAGACATCAATGGTTGTGAACTCGAACATCCTTATTCCCCTGGGAACTTGCAGCAAGTCACGTTGGAGTATGGCTTTGAGACAGACGAGAATGGAGTACTGAAGGTGGGCACGAAAGAGAATCCCATTGAAACGAGCCGAGAGTCTTTGGAGAATGTGATGTTTAACTGGATGCATGCCAACAACCATGCCATCGACCCTAGAAACATCAGTGCGGCGCAGATCAATATCCTGGGAAGCATTGATCGGGGGCTGGGAGGAAAAATCGAAAAGGCGAAGTTCGATTACATGAATCTTCAGGAGGAGATCAAGCAGAGCACGGGTGAAAATTTTCGAGATCCTGCTTTTGAGGCCAGTTACCAATCTCTCAAACAGCAGGCTGATGAACTCGTCTCCTTTGCCAATGAAGCCCAGTCTAGCCTCGCATTAAAAGGTGCTGCCAATTCCATCGAAGCTGCCAGCAGCCAAAATCTGACAGCCGATCAAACGGCAAAAGTCTTTTTCGAAGCAAAGCGGTTCATCACAGGGACGGATACTCCGGCGATTGATCTTACTGGGCGAAACTTGAAGGGACTCAACATCAGTGAGTCTGATCTTTCAGGCATCAAGATGGATGCCGTGACGCTCAGCCGTGCAACTTCCATTAAGAGCAGTTTGGGAGTGGACCCAGATCTGAAAGCGGCCGCCATCGCCCTGAGACCGCAGGTAGAAGAGTTGGACGCTCTACAGGCGGAACAGCAGACGCTTCGCGAATCGCTGCCTACGACTCAAGCTGCAAAGCTGGTGGGACGGATCAATGGCAGCACCCGAGCGAAAGAAGATCAAATCGCAGCTTTGGAGGAGCAGATCCAAAATCTTCAGGCTGAAGTAAACCAGCAAAACGTGATTTTTACTCCACCACCGCGCCAAGCTGCGGTGACCTACATTGCCCCGCCAAAGCCCGAGCCGCTGCCGCTGCATAAGCAGTTAGAAACGTCTGATTCCTATGTGGTGGGGGCAGGTGCTTTGGAGCCTAAAATCAGCTCTGGCCCGGCAAATGCCATGCAGAAAGCGCAGGCTAGCGAGTCTTTCAAAGTGTCTGGAAGTCAGGTTCTTGATAGCAAAGGGGCTACCACGGCTTTTGCGAAAAAGCCCATTGGTTCGCGCTCACAGGCATTGCGTGAAAATGGGGCAGATGAGATGGCTCTGCAGCAAAGCCTCGGTAAAGATGGTGACCAGATCGGCACCGTCGCGCCGCTTTATGGCACATCCGTAAAGGTCGGGGATTGCAATGCCACGGATGTCTCCGCACGTCTCCAAGCCATCCAGGGAGATTTGAGTTCCTTGCCCTCTCGCTCGGTCGCCAGTTCAGTGGTGAACAAGGCCCTGCAAATGGATGCTGTGGCGGAGGAAAAATTCGGCGTGGACCTCAATGGTGTGCCTCATGGCATCAGTGTGGGGGTGGCAGGTGCTGCGATCCGTACCCGTCCCAGTGACCCGACAGAGCCAGAGGCTTTTTTAGACATTGATTACACCAATGCGCAGATTCAAAAAGGTCTCTTCGATCTGGAAGCGCAAGATTACATCACCGGGCAGATTGATCGCCATGGTGGGAACATCTTCATTGATCCGCATAACCAAGAAGTTCGTGGCATTGATAATGACTTGGCCTTTCCAGTGGTGGATCGCGCGGAGATGGTGAAAAATGGCGATGTGAATAACAAGGCAGTGGCCACGCTACCCATGTTCGTTCATGAGGATACCGCCGCCAAGATCATGGCTTTGTCGCCTGAGGCTTTGCGTCAATCGCTGGAGGCCATCGATCCACCAAGGGGTGTGGGCAGACTGGAGCCTGCGGCGATTGATGGGGCCTGCAAGCGTTTGGTGGAATTGCAGGATCATATTCAGAACCTCGAGGCTCAGGGGAAGCTGGTGAAGGAATTTAACATGGATACCTACCAGCAAGCGCGGCAAGCCCAGCTCCTGTTGTCTGGAGATCCTCCTGAGTTGGGCGGGGTCAATCATGGGAGCCTCCAGCGCGCCTCGTATCTGGGCACGGCTCTTATTGAGAAGGCCCGCACAGAGAGTCTCAACGCCAATGAGAACAAGCCGTGGGAGCACCGTAAACTCATGGATGAAAATGATGTGCCAAAACCGGCCGTCAATCTGGTCTATGCCAAATACCAGGCCGATGTGCAGGCGGCCAGGGAGCAGATCGACCAAAACGACCCAGACATTGCTCGTATCCGAACGGAAATCGCCAGTTTGGAAAGTGATCTTAAATGGCAGATCAATGATGTGGACTCCATGCGGTCTGCTTTGGACGCGGCAGAAAGGGTAGAGAACTCCGCCCGATTCGCAGATGCCAACAGCGCCTATGAAGGGGCTTTGAGCACGGTGGAGGAAACCCGAGAAAAAATCGCCCAAGCTCAGGAAAAGATCGAGCTCTTTGCCGACTATAAGCTGGAGTCCATGAAACCGCGGCTCGCTGTGGCAGCTTATGAATTGGAGGTGGCCGAATACACGAACCAGGAAGTGCAGTTGCAGGGAGAGCTACAAGAAGCCCAGGCTGAGATAGCGGCTATCGAACAAGAGATGTCTGTGGTCTTGGATGAAATTGCCGCGCAAGATCTGGGCGCTGCCAAGCACGAAGGAGGAGAAGCTCTGCAGCAGAAGCGTGTGGAGGCCCAAGTAAAATTGGAAAACATCCAGCGTCAGCTTGAAGCCTGCCAAACCCAAAAAGCTGACTTAAAAGGTCGTATGGAAGTGACCATGGCGCAAAATCCAGAATGGCAGCGTATCGCTCAGCCCCAGCAAGTCGCCAAGCCAAGTGCCCGGATGAATATGGGCACACGTGCGGTACCTTCCTCCCAAGTTCAGCGTAACCAGCCCTTGGCGCGCTCTCCTCGCCCCCTGCCGCCCATCCCTGGTGAAAAACCACCGCAAGAAGGTGCTGAGGTGAAAGCTGTAAAGCACAAAGTCAAAGAGGATATTCAGGCGCATCATGAAGCTGGAAATCATGAGCATAATCGTAGAAACTCCACTGGTGCAGCCGTGCAGTGGAAGCGAACAGCTCCCTCCAAAGGGCAAGATCATCACCTGGGCGCCAAGTAGCTTTTTCATCAATTCGCGCACACCTTTATCTCTGGTTCATCGTTTATTTTTTAGCGTTTTGTTTTTTGATACAAAGTCATGCCCTCGCTCACACCCCTCCTTGCCAATTTCACCCCTGAAGAACTTAGCCTTTTGTCCAGCTTTGGAGATTCACGTTCTTACCAGCCGGATGAGGTGGTGATTCGCCAGGGGGAGGAGAATGATCACCTTTATTTGGTGTTAAAGGGGAAGCTGGATGTGTTCCAGGACATCGAAGGCATGAATAAAAAGGTGGCCTCATTGGAGGCGGGAGATTCTTTGGGAGAGGTAAGCGTTTTCGATCCCGGCCCTGCCAGTGCCACGGTCAGTGCGGCCACGGAAACGGAGGTGTGGTTGATCACCCGCAACAGCCTAGATCGTCTCCATTCTGCCAATCCCAAGGTGGCTTACCGTCTGCTAAGCCGCATCACCACCTGTCTGTCCAAACGTCTTCGCCAGATGAACGATAAAGTGGTGGATCTGGTCAACCGCTGAGTGTGCCGATGGGGCTTAGGGCTACTTTGTGGAAGTCTTCGTGAGGTGTTGATTGAAAAATACCAGCGTCCGCTGAGAGGCATCCTGGATGGCTTCAGCGGACAGTACATGGCCTTCGCCATCATAAGTTTTCATCTCGGGTTTTGACCCGAGTCGGCTGGCCATTTGCTGGAGTTCGTAGCCGCGGCTTGCGGGGACACGTTTATCCTCAAGCCCATGCAGGATGAGCAAAGGCGGCAGCCGTTTGATGCGTGGCTTTTGCTCATCAAAAAGTCCGCCGGACAGTTCTGCCACCGCCTGGATGCGCGCATCATCCGCAGCGACGGAGACGGCAAGATAAGCACCCAGCGAAAAACCGAAAATGCCGATGGCATCCGCCCTGACTTCGGGGTGAGTGCTGGCAAAGTCCACGCTATCGCGAACCGTTTTCGCCCAGGTGCGCCAGTGTTGGTGGATGGCCTTGTCACCGCTCCAGACTGTGCCCGTGCGGTCAAAGTAGTGCACCAGCATAGCCGTTTTTCCCTGGCTGGCTAACTCACGGCTCAAGTCCACCAAAGGGCCTTTCCCAATGACGTTCCCTGAAGAGCCATGCAGGATGATTACTCCTGGATAGCGGCCGGGTTTCGCAGGGGAGAAAGTCTCCACCTGGATGCGGTGGCCTTCGCTGAGAAAGGATTCCGTGCGTCTGGTAACCGCTGGCAAAGTTTTCACCGTTGTACAGCCCGTGTGCAGTTGGGCGCAGATAGCGAGGAAAAGTACAGAGGAGAGGGAATGACCATTCATAAGTTCGTCTGTAAACGGATTCCACTGCCTGGCAGGACGGGCGCAGCATTGCGAAAGACAATTTATAGAGGACAGGCACAACCAGATGTCTGCCATCGTGCGAAATAGGCATGTCTCCGGTTTACTCTGGACGACTTGATCCACGAACTTATTAACCGCATCCTCCCATGAAAACATCCACCAAACGTCTGTCTCTCCTCGTCCTTGCTGCTGGGCTTTTTGCGATTCTCGGCACCAGTTGCAACACCACCCGCGGTTTAGGCCGTGATGTCAAAAAAGCGGGCGACAAAATCGAACGCGCTGCCAGCTAGTCTGAAGCCACGATGTGCGAGCGTTGTCAGTGGGTTTTCTAAGACCTGCGACAACGCTTTTTTGTTTTGTCCACGTGCTTAGCTCTGGGTGAAAAGGATGATTCTGGTAAATTAACTGACCTTTGTGACATTAAAAACATCCGTCAAAGCAAGTGAAATATTCCGATGACAGGTCCACTCGGGGAACCTAAACTAAAGGACGTTATTTTTGTTGTTATGGATACCCCCACTCCATCAGGCTCTGGCCCAGTGGCAGCCCCGCAGTCTGCGGCGGTCACGTCCCACACCCTCTATCCAGGTGGCAGTGCCGAGGTGGACTATGACCAAACCATCAAGTTCAAAACCCCGGGCAGTGGCATGACGGTGTTTAATCGTTACAAGCTGGAGCGCGTGCTTGGCCGTGGTGGTATGGG
The DNA here is from genome assembly GCF_014203045.1 of Prosthecobacter dejongeii. Taxonomy (NCBI): domain Bacteria; kingdom Pseudomonadati; phylum Verrucomicrobiota; class Verrucomicrobiia; order Verrucomicrobiales; family Verrucomicrobiaceae; genus Prosthecobacter; species Prosthecobacter dejongeii. The sequence continues at coordinate 173,792 of NZ_JACHIF010000009.1, read as the reverse complement.
AGTCGTATGGCTAGCGGATGATTTGAAGCTGGAGCGTCCTGTGGCGCTGAAATTCCTACCGAGTCTCATCGGGCTGGATCCTGCGGCGGTGAAGGAGTTGAAGACGGAGACCCGGCGTGGCCTGGAGCTGTCTCACCCCCACATCGTCCGCATCTATGACTTTGTGGATGATGAGGATGCCGCTGCCATTTCCATGGAGTTTGTGGATGGCAAGACCCTGTCTGAATTGCGCATGGGCACTGAATTCGGTGTCTTCACCGTGGATGACATTTCCAGGTGGCTTTTAGGCGTGTGCGATGCGCTGGATTACGCGCATTTTCAGCGGAAACTCATTCACCGGGATCTCAAGCCGGCGAATATCATGCTCACCTCCAAAGAGGCTGTGGCAAAGATCGCCGACTTTGGCATTGCCCGCAGCCTTTCGGATACAATGAGCCGCCTGTCCGTAGCCAATCTGGGCACCAGTGGCACGCTGCCTTACATGAGCCCTCAGCAGGCCATGGGTGAGAGACCCCAGCCAACGGATGATGTGTACTCGCTGGGTGCGACGATCTACGAATTGCTCACAGGTAAACCGCCCTTTTATCGCGGGGATTTGCCCACTCAGATCAATTCTAAGATCCCACCTTCCGTCCAGGAACGTCGCACGGAATTGGAGATCAGTTGCAAGGAATCCATTCCGAAAGTGTGGGAAGAAGCCATCGCGGCTTGTCTGCATAAAGAGCCAACTCTACGCCCTAGTTGCGCCGGTGCTTTGGCGGAAATGCTCGGCCTGAAGCCTGCGACAGTCACCGTTCGCACCGGCGCCTATGCGGCTGCCACTGCCGCCGCAAATGCTCGCAGCCTGTCCCAAAAAGCAAGCAGCCGTGCACCGCTCATCGCTGCTGCGGCAACGGTGATCGTGGGGGCTGGAGCGGCAGCCTATTTCTTTGTCAATTCGAAGCCGGAGGCTAAGCAAACGCCGAGTGCAAAAGCCACCACATCCGTGGTAACGACTGCCGACGCGGCTAAGAAAGGCGTGACAAAGGCGGAAGATAAGGGCGAGCCTCAAAAAGCGGCCACCAGCGCGGAACCAACTTTGGTCAAAGTGACCGAGGCTCCTACTGGCTCTCCTTCTCAACCGCCAGCGACGAGCGCTGGCACAGTGCCGCCTGCTGGGCTTTCACAGCCAGCCATGCCCAGCCCTCCTGCAGGTTACCAGCCGCCCACGCTGACTGCTGCTGTACCGCCAGTTTTAGGGGGAATGGCTTCAACAGATCCTGCAACGGTACCGAATGTGGCTGCGGTGGCATCTAATCCTACTTTGACACCCTCCACCCAGCCTCCTCCAGCGCTGGCGATGGTAGGGGCTACTCCTGCCCCAGTTTTAGGAACTCAGATCCCCGTAGGCGGATTGGCGATGACACCGGATCCTGCCACAGCGACCCAAGGGGCCCTCGCAGCCACGCAGCCTCCTGCGCCAGCAATGCCTCCGTTGCCTCCAGGCTTTGAAGTTCCTCCGGGTGGATTAGTTCTCACCCAGCCTTCATTGCCTGAACCGACGACAGGTTTTTGGACCTTGGAGCAAGTTTTTCCCGTGCTTCCGCACGCTTCCTATTCACCGAAAGGAAAGCGTTACCTGCTGTTCCGCACCCAGTCTCTGCTGAAGGAAAAGGGGCTCTACACTGCTTCTGTGGATGGAGAAGAAGGCAAGAGCACTCACAATGCCATCGTGCTTTTCCAGGTCCGCAGTGGCTTGCAGCCGAACGGACTTTTGGATCTACCTACGCTCGCAGCACTTCAGCTTTCTGCAGAAGTGGACAAGGCAGATTGGAGTCCTCCTTCCAGCGGTGGGGGCTCAGGTGGCACGCGCCGGCGCACGCAGACTAAAGAAGAGCCAGGTTTCCTGCAAAAGACCGGAGATACGCTCAAGCGTCTGAACCCTTTTGGTAAGTAAGCCAGCCATTTCGCTTTTGTGGGCTTTGTAGATAACAAAGCCTCTTTGGCCTTATCTCACTCTAGGGCCCTGTTGGGGAAGGGAAGGTGATATGGCTTTCTGCCACTTGCCTTCTGAATCTTTGGTGAGTTTCAGCGCGGCCCCCACGCTTTCTTTTTCTGCTTGAGCGGGTGGTTCGAGTTGCTCATTTTTGAGCTCTCGATCTCGGGCATCAATGTCGTTGTCGTGATCCAGATCCTCACTTTCACGATCTGCGGTATCAATTCGCCCATCGCGGTCGAGATCGTGAGTAGGATCATCCGCCAGATCCACGTCCCCATCCCCATCAAGATCGCGCAGGGAATTGTTTTTGGGACGTGATGGAGTTGGCATGGGGAGTTACTTCCTGATGGCTACTGCTGGACTGGGCGTCTTAATAGTCGTCGCTTGTTGCGGGCCTTGGCCTGGACCTTTTACCTGGTTCGGATCTACATGCTTACCGTCTAGGTTGATCTTTTTGCCGATCGCTTGACCTGTTTTGGGACTGAGATCGTTCATCTTATCCAGAGCTTGGTCGATCTTTTTATTGAGATCATCCATTTGGGCTCCTTGGGGGCCATTCTCTGCGCTTTTGCTGATGCTTTTCAGCTCTTTCATCATCGCATCAAACCGATCGTTATCGAGTTTCGCTTTGCCCGCAGCGAGTTTATCGGCCTTCATTTCTGAAAGGATTTTCTCGAGTGCTTCGAGCCATTTTTTCAATTCTTCACCAGCGGCGGCAACGGGATTGTCAGACATAAGGAACTCAAGTTGAATGGATTAATAAGAAAGGCGGGCGGGCTGGCGGCTCGTCATTTCATGCGGTTGGGCGCGCACGGTATAAACACTGCTGCGGTACGTTTTCCCTTCTTGCCCGGGATGGGTCACTAAAAGGTAATAACGAGTCCAGCGCAATCCGGCATCGCGGGTGCCAATGCCTTCGGCCCAGAGACGGGCTTCAGCACCCGTCATCTCACGTGGTAGAAAAGCGATGTGGAGATTCGAATTCACCCAGCCACGATCATCATGATCTACCCAGAACTCAATGCGGCTGCCCACGGGAATGACATCCGTGTCTGCCAGGAAAGCTGGTGGTGTGCTGCAACCGCCGAGGAATAGGAGGCTGAGCAGGCCCAAAATGAGCTGCAGACGGCTGGGGATGAGACTGGATGAGGAGGGCTGCATTGGAAGCTCAGGGATTGATTAGCCAGTCAGGTTTCATGTGTGACAGGCGGGGGAATGATGACGGGGGGCTTTTCTGGAAGCATGGGGCCGCCAGGACTTTCGGGTGGGTCTTCCCCATCCCGCTGCGGGTGGGGGATTAGGTGGGTCACGGGCAGGGTTGGTGGTGAGGGGGGGCTTATGGGATCTTCCCGGTGGCGGCCAAGCCAGTCGCTGAACCGCTCTTCCCAGTAGGCTTTGCTTGCGCGGTGCCTTTGCTCCATCTCCGCTTTGCCAATCTGGCGATAGGGCTCACCCCAGCGGCGCATGGCATCAATGAGTAAAACCAGAATAATAACGATGCCTGCGGCCGCATGTCGGCCCGTTATCAGTGCGCTGACGAGGCAGAGCAGGCCGATGCCATAGAGATCAATCTCAGGCTTCCACCGACGGTAAAAATCAAGGATGGATGACCAGATGCCCATTTTCTGCGATGAGGGTTCCAGAGGTGGACCGCCCAGCCATGAGGGCCTCACGTACCGCATGGCGGCAGTTGCTTTCGGCCGTGGTTCTCATGCGGCGTACGCCCAAGCGTGGTTCGACCCCTTGGGAAACGAGGAGGTCGATGACACCATGACCGGCGGTGAGTTCATAACCTTTGTTGCGTAGGTTTTTCAGCTCTTTGTTGAGCATGATGCTGGCGATTTGTTTTTGAGCGCTGTAGCCGAGCTTTTGGAAAACGCAGCGCACATTAAAACGCGCGAGAACTTCAGGTCTCAATTCGGCAGCGGCCAGATCTTCGATAAAACGCTCGATGGTAGCCATGGGACTGTTTTTCAGTTCCATGAGGGCGTCTGCCCCGATGTTGGAAGTGGCGACGATGTAGAAATTACACAGGTTCAGAGTCTCGCCATTGGCCACGGTGATGCGGCCTGCATCCAGCACCTGGAGGAAAATATCGAGCACCCGTGGATGAGCCTTTTCAATTTCATCAAACAAAATGATGCCGCGCCCTTCAGCCCGGTCATAAAAACGCCCCATGTTGCCTCGGCTATGCTCACCTTGGCCTAACAATAAGCCTAGAGATTCCTGGTTCTGGTATTCAGACATGTCCAGGCGAATGCAGTGTTTGCCCACATCTTTAAAGATGTATTCGCACAGCAGAAGGGTGATTTCTGTCTTGCCTACTCCCGTCGGCCCCAGGAACAAAAAGGTGCCTTTAGGTCGCCCTGGGTCACTTAGACCTAGCTCTCCGTTTTGGATGATGGGGACCACCCTTGGGATGACATGGTCCTGCCCGATGATGCGCTCCTGGAGATAAGGCGGTAAGCCGCGGATGTGCTCAAGGTCAACCATGCTTGTGATTCAAAGAGGCGATGCCGAATCTCATTTCTTTTTGCCACCACTGAGGCCTTGAGAAGAGGTGCGCACACGCAGGCGCTCGTTTTCTTCAAGTTCTTCAATGCGTTCTTTGGCTTTTTCCAGTTGGGCGCTGGCTTGGTCGCGTTCCTGAATGGTTTTTGCGAGATAAAGCTGGATCTCTTTGGCCTCTTCTTCGGCTTCGGTGAATTGGGCTTTTTTCTTTTCCAAGTCACGCTGAAGGTTGGTCAGCTTGGCCATGGTGATCTGGAGGGATTGTGTCTTTGCGACCAAGCTTTGACGCTCCTGGTCCAGCAAGCTGCTCTTGGGCACCTCACTGCGAGAAGGCTCCACCACACCTAGCACCACCCCACGTGAATCCATGGGCGTTGCAGGCAGTCGGGTGTCCCAGCGTGCATCTTGTTCTACCCGGTAAACAGTGTGGGCTTCATGCATCTCACGGCGGTCCTTGCTCGGGAGCCGACCAACATGGTAAGCATGGACTTCTTCATTCAATCGCACACGTGAGCTGTCATAGGGGTCTAGGGCGCGTCCCTTGGGCCAGCCGGAGACGACGGTCTTCGAGTAAGTGGGGATGTAAGCGAGTTCCTGCTGCTCTGGTGGCAGGGCGAAAGGGTCGTCTGAAAGAGGGGTTTCCTTCGTGGCACAGGAGGCGAGCAGGGCACCGGTGGCGGCGAGGGCGAATCGAGTGAAGGGTGTCATGGCGTGGTGCTGGAAGGAGTGGAGGTATCAGCCGTGTCTGCGTCAGATTCATCGTCTGACACGAGGCTGCTGACTCGCGCGGCGCGTTCAGCCGTGCGTTTTTGTTCTTCGGCCTTGCGGGTGGCTTCGGCGACTTTGGTGGCTTCGTCAGAGGCGGCGCTCGCCTCCGTCTGGGCGCGGTTGTAGGCTTCTTCAGCTAGCTGCCAGCTGGAGGCGGCTTTGTTGCCTTGCTTGAGTCCGGCGATGCTGGCTAACTCAGGCTCGAAGACATCCTGGGTGTAAATGTAAAATTGCGTGCCAGCGCCGACGCGGACGAAGTCTAGGTCCTGCTCCAGCTTCTTCGTGAGCATGCCTGAGTAGGCAGACGCCGTCTGTGCCCCGCCGCCGAGTGCCGCATTTCGACTGTTGTTTTGTGGGACCAGACCATAGACGGATTGAAACTGGTCTTGCTTGTTGTTCATGATGCCTTCGAGAGCCTCAGCGACCAAGATTTTCAGCTCAGCATATTGGTCGTTTTGAATGATCTGGCCACGAATGCCAGCGGAGCCGTCGGTGATGGAGTAGCTGCCGTCTGCAAGGCGTTCATGATCCAATGCGATGCCGCTAATGGTGTATTCACGACCATCTGCCCAGACGAAGGTGAATCCCCCCGTGACTTCGATGCGGTCGCGCGTTCTGCCTTTTCCCGCCTTAGCTTGAACCTGAGTGCCTGCAGGAACGATGAGGCGTTTGTTCCAATAAATGTCTTCCGTGACCAGGGCGAGCACGGGTGTCTCAAGCGATGAAGAATCCACCGTGATGACGAGGGCTGCCTTGATGAGCAGGCCACGTGGGGCAAAGAGCTTCGGTTCCTTCGGGACGTGGGGTTCTTGGACCGTGTTGGTGACATGGACCAATTTGGGAAAAGGCGGGGCTTTTTGGGATTTCTTTTGGGTGGTCGTTGTGGGGATCAGCGTGGGAGCCTGGGGTTTTTTGGGCGCGATCACAAGTTTGTCCACCTGCTGGCCGCTGCCTACCGTTGCGGTGCGCTTTTCGCCCAGGGCCACGGTTTTGTCCTGGAGGGCGACTTGGGCCTGAGGCCCTGCTGAGGCGGGAGCAGCATTGACAGGCGCGGGTTGCTTTTTGGTGAGGTAAAAAGCCACACCCGCAATGCCGAGGACGACAGCCAAGAGGCCCATCTGCACGCCGGTTTTTTGGAGATACTTGGTCATGGCAGGAACGGGAGACTATTTGCTGTTATCCGCTGAGGCATCGCCAAAAAGAGCAGGGGAGATTTGACTGCGGCCCGCTTCCGGTAGCTCGACCCGGAAATCTTGATTGATGGAGAGGCCTTCACGCCCCCCGCCGGGCCCTCCCTGGAGGAGGATATCCATGAGCACTTTCTGCCCAGGAGGAGCAATGCCGCTGCAATCCACGAGCTGAGCATTGTAACTGCGCTCCCCCACACGGATCTTCACGCCGTTAGGCTCAAACTCATAAGTCTCCGTTCCGGTATTCACCAAGTGGCAGCGGAAGGCGATGATGTCCTTGGCCGGATTTCGTTGGATCTCATAGATGGTAGCATTGACGTTTTTGTAGGTCGAGGTCATGTCCAGGCCGTTGCGTTCCTGCCAGCCTTGGAAGAGGCCGGGATTGAGCGATTGCAGAGCTTTACGACTTTTGATTTTGCTCAGCATCCCGACGAGTTCTTCGGAATTGAAATCAATGCGGTTTTTAACCACTTGCTCCGGCGTGGTGGGCGCGGCGGCATCTTTTTCCTGAGGTGGAGAAACAATAACGGCTAGGTTCGCTTCATCCGCTGGGACGAAACGCAGCAAATGAATGTGGCGAGAGGTGCGCACGGTGGCATGGCAAGGCTCACCGGGCTTTACCAAACGGACGACCAAGGTGTCTCCGATGACATTTTCGTAATGCACAATGGCGACCTTTGATTGGGTCATCTGCGCGGCAGAGTTGGGGTCGGTCACGAGTCCAAATCCCGTAAGCAAAGTGATCTTTTCAGGGAAGGTAATGGTGGTGGCCACCGTGGCGTTGATGGAGATATCATGGACGAGTTTTTTGGAGTCCAGCATCACGAGTTCACGCCCCTGCTGAACTTGTGCCAAGGAGCCCAAGGCAGGCAGTAGAGTTAGAGAAAGAAGGCAAAGGAAGGATCTCATGAGGCGCTGATTTTCTCCAATTCGTAATTCACCATTTCATCAATCACGGAGGGGAAAGCTTTGTTGCGACGGATGTCTGGGTTCAAACGCCAGAAGAGCCTGAGGCGGAAACGATAAGTTTCATTTTGCTCGTTGTTATTGAAGGTGCTGCGGCGGTAAACAAAACCCGTTGCCTCGGTGATGGCGACCGTTTCGCCAGTTCCTAAAAGCGTGTTACTTTCGATGCTGACTGTTTGGTGCACCGACTGAGCCTTGAAGTAACGACTTTCAGTATCCAGTTTTTTACGAATGCTGGAGTAGCTCTTCTTGGTGCAGAGAAGCGGGAGTCTTTGTGCAAAGGTGATGCCATCTGGGCCACGGTCAAAAATGGCTTCCACGGCCATTTCAGACAGGTTTAGATGCATGGGCTTCATCTTGTTAAAATTCACCCCTGGTGCGATGTAATAGCCGCCATTGCTATCCATGACGACAAAGGGTGGACGTGCCTTCAGTTCCTCAGACATGATGACGAGGTACCAGGCACATAAGCAGGCGATGATGCAGGCGAAGACAAACCAAAACACGGCCGTCTGATCACGCGCAATGAGCGTGTCTATGGCACCTTTTTTCTTGGGGAGGGCAGTGGCCATGTTAAGGTTGCTTCTCAGAGCTGGATGACTCTTTTAGTGTGTAACTGATGTCGTTGCAGACGAACATGAACCGTTTGTTGGTGCGTAAACTCGGATTGCGCTGCCACTGGAGTGTGGCGTTCACGAGGAAAGACTGAACGACGTTTTCTTTCAGCGTGGGGTCGAAACTAAGGCGGATAAGTTGGCCTTCGGTACTGGTCACTGCGCTGCCATCGTCAGGGTTATGAACAATGTCCACCCGGCCAAGTTCCACCATCTGGTGGATTTTACGTTGGTTGAAATCAAAGGCGTTATCTTGGATATCCAGCTTGATTTGATCCAGCCCATTGCCAACGAAAAGCTGATCAATGCGGGCTTTATCCAATGGCCCTCCTGGACCACGGTTGAGGACGGTCTCCATGAGCAAGCGAGTATGAAAATCTGCGGCTTCATTGAGGTCCTGAGGCTTCATCTCACGATCCATGAAAATATCATGCTGCTCAATGGGCACGAAGAGCATGCGCCCACGGCCGGCGATGGCTTGGCCATGGAGATACCAGCCTGTGCCGATGATGCAGCCACAGGAGACAAGAAACCAAAAAATGGCCAGCTTGTCCTTGGCTATGAACATGTCAGTGACGCCTTTCATTCGAAAAATAGAAAAAACTTAGCTACCTGCTGAGCCTACCGCTTTACCCATGGAGCTGGCTCCTCCGCCCATGCTGCCAGCACCTGCCGTCATCATGCCGATGCCTGCCCCTGAACCAACTCCTGAAGCCGTAAGGGCGGCACCACCCGCCATCATGGCCGCACCAGAGGCTGCCTGAACGCCAGCGGTGGCGACGCCGGATGCTGTACTCGCGCCAGCAGAGACAAGGCCCATGCCGATTTGTGCACCTGTGGTGATCGCTTTACTCACAATCTTTGGAGCTGCGAAAAGCACCACAATGAGCCAGACGATGATGATCAAAAGGATGATGACAACTGCGCCGACAGCAAGGATCGTATTAACGATAGGTACAGCGGCCAGAGGACCAAAGATAAAAGTACAAACGACGGACGCCTGCGGGATAGCCCCGGTCATGAGCGCTTCGGTGAAGAGCATGCCGATCCCCCAGCCTAAAGGCCAAAAGCAAATGCTGAGCATGCCGATGTGATATTTTACGGCGGTGTCACGGGTCTGCTCAAACACAAGCATCGCTAGGAACATGGGACCTACAGCACTACCCAAATAAAGAGCGATAATCTGAATCTGAAAACCACACCAAAAGAGGGCATACATGACCATGGAAATGACGATCATGAAAAACATGCCGATGATTTGGCAGAAGTAGGAAGCCCATTCAATAGGGTCAAGCACGCCTAAGATGATGTCCGGTGCTGAAGGCTCATCCCAGGGTCCATCGGCAAAGCTCTCGCCAAAATTGATCAAGGTCGAGAGCGGATCTACCTCCAGATCTGTGAGCAGGTCTGACCCTAAAGCAGACTGAGCCGCCAGCATCCACTCCGCATAAAACGGCATGATGGAAATGATGACCCCCGAGACCACGATGTGACGGACGATGCCGGATAGGTCACTGCCCATCATGCACTTATAGCTGTGAATCAGCAGACTGGCGAAGATGAGAACGAAAGCGATCGGCTGGATGGCATCGCTGCAACGCGAGCATACATCCGCGAGATCGGTGTAGAAAAAGATCAGCGGATTTCCCCCTGACTGGATCAGGTCCACGGTTCCTTGGGCTAATAGAGGCATGGTGCTAAAAAGGAGTGTGTGGGGTGAATGCCGCGCTCAAGAGACAGCGGGAAATTAGTTGGCGGGTGGAGTTGGCTCAGGCTCACCCGTCTCAGGTCCGCCGAGTTCTGGATTGCCCTCTTCACCTCTCCGGCCCCAAGGAAGCTTGAAAGTGCTCGTACCACCTGCGCCAGGGAAGGTGCCTGTGGCATTCAGAGGAGCTGCATCTGGGGATGCTGGACGGTTCAGGTAAGCAGCTTCTTGCTTGCCTTTGATGACGACCCGTGCTTGGCCTTCCAATTCCTTGAGCGTCATTTCAGAGTCTGCCTGGGCCACCATGATGGTGGCATTGCACTCAGCCAGTTGGCCTTCCAGGGCGGTGATCATGCCCTGGAGTTTTTGAATGTTCGACAGGTCTTGGGCGTTGTTGAGGTCTTCGATGATGCCTGAGAGTTCGCGATTCAGGGCCTTCTTTCGCTCGATGGCTTCACCGCGCACTTTTTTGTATTCTTTGACGTGGGCGAGCTGGGCTGCCTCCATTTTATATTTTTCAGGATCACGTTCCACTTCCACCCCATCATCACGGATGACAGTTCTGCCGATGGGCTGCATCACGCCGAAGGCTGTGTCATTAAAGACTTCGGAGCCATCAATGGCCTGCATCATGGTGAGCTGCTCTTCCCGAGTTTTCAGGCTCGTCGCACCCTTACGGATGTCTTCCTGAATCGTGCTTATGGCAGAGGCATTGAGATCTCTCGGCTCTCCAAGACGTTCGAGACTGGTCTGCAGTTTTTCGTTTTGCAGTTGAGCTTCGTTGAGGATTTGGGTGAGTTTGGCAGAAAGCTCAGACTGGCCAAGCTCGAGTGTGGGGGCGGAGGTAACAACGACAGCCCCAGTTTGCGCCTTGGCTGCCGTTGCCAGCATCAGCGCCGTGGTGATGAGCAGGTATGTTTTCATGGCGTTTCAGGTTTGATTGAAAGACGTTTATTCGACGACTTCGATGACGACTTTACGAGGTTCCACGAGCACGCCATCCGTGGTCACATGCTCAGGCACGGGGACTTCATAGTAGCGGCGCTGGATGCTGGAGTCTTCGGTGGGGCGTTCGGCATCCCGCTTCACCCAGTAGAGTTCTTTAATGGCATCGCTGCGGCCTTTGTTATACCCGTCGAGATACTTTTGGCGGACTTCGTTTTTGGCAAAGCTGTCGCTGATAGCACCGGCTGCGTAACCTGCCACAGCTCCGGTGATGAGACCGGAATTGTCTTCTAAAAAGCCACCGTTATCGCTGCTACCGCTAGAGCTGCCACTGCCCCCACCACTGGAACTGCCGGAGGAGGAAGAATTGTCATCCCCATTCAACAGTCCATCACCGATGAGGGCACCAATGAGGCCGCCTGAAGCCGCACCGAGCAGGCCTTTGTTCATGGTGCCGTCACTGCTGGTGCAGGAGGCCAGCGCGATGCAGAGACCGCTGAGGAGAATGAAGTGTCGTTTCATGCTTTGGACTTGGCTTGGCTGAGGATCATTTTGTAGGCGTCGCCGCCGAATTCTTTGAGCTGCTCGTTCTGGCGTTCGAAAGCCTCCCCAGAGGTGGCGGAGGCGAGGATCATTTCCTTCGAGGCCTGATGACGACCGATGGCGATGCGCGGGCGGCCCGTGGCCTCATGGTAATAAACAAAGGAACCGTATGGGTCCGTCTTCATTTCCGAGGGGTCAGGGAAGCTCGTGACTTGTTTTTTCGTGATGGAAGGAATGCGGAAGCCTTCACTCATGCTTTCGACATCGCGCTGGTCAGGCTGCTTGAGCATGAACATGATGCGTGAGTTCCCCACGACGGAGGAGCGTACCGGGTGGTCCTTGATACGCTGGAACTGCTGGATGATGGAGAAGACCCAGCAGGAGTATTTACGCATACGTTCGTAATACTCACGGGTGATGCGGTCTCCGTCTGGCATGGCCAGGAAGGCGGAGAGCTCTTCCAGAATAACACGTTTACGGGTGGAGCGCGGGCGGCTCATGATCTCCTTCCGCAGATCATTCGTGATCAAGAAGGCTGCCACGGTGCGCAGTTCTTTGGCAGATTCGGGAATGTAAGAGAGCTCAAAATGAACGACCTTGCCGCTGAGGTCCACGTTGTTCACCCCATCCAAGATGGCTCCATAGCGACCTGTGCGGCTCCAGGGTTCTAACAGCATGCGTAACAACCCCAAGTCTTCGTGAGCGCGACGTTGGCGGCTTTCCAGATTCAGTAGCTCGACGAACTGACTGTGAGTGGGCATGTCCTCCGCTTTCATCAAAGTGTAGGCGAGGCTCATCAAGTCCCACTGGTTGCCGGGATTGTTGAGGTAATCTTCGACAATGCCTGGATCGAGGACGAGGCGATTGATTTCATGGGCCTCGGAATTGCCTTCCAGCATTTCCGCACTGAAGTCCAGCCAAGCATCGGCTAAGACGGTGCCCGGCGGCATTTTACGCCGACGCCATTCGGAGGCGACATTGACACGACGTGCAGCTTCAAAACGGCCTTCGCTATTGCGGCTGGCCCAGGTCTCAAACTGATCCACGTAGATGCGCTCGATCTGCTTGGAGAGCAGGGCTTGGCGGATGCGATCCTTATCTATGTCTGGCGGTGGACCCGCCATAAGATGGGCGATGGCTGTGGCCCCACCAAGTTGATCAGAGGTGAGGGGCAGGCCGCGTGTGTCAAAGTAATTGAATGTCAGGTTCCCGTTCGGCTGAACGATGATGGGCTTGCACCCGTATAGGCGTGTGAAGAGGTTATACGAAAGGCCTTCTTCAACGATGGCGGTATAGTCGTAATACGGAGCCGTTTGGGTGAGAAGGTCAATGGTGAACACCGATTTGCCAGCACCCGAGGCGCCAAACATGATGCCGTGTTCTGGCCGCATGGCACCTTTGACGCCGACGAAGGTGGTGGCACCGACGAGGGCTCCCCGTGGTCCATCATAGATGGCTTCGGCCTCTGCCAAGTCACCCGTGGGGGTGCTGGAGACCGGCAGTAGATCTGCTAAGTTGACGTCTTCGACGTAAAGTTTGAAGTCGTTGTAGTTCGCCCACGTCCAGCCGGGCATGCAGAGCTGCCAGTAATTCCGCACGCTGGTGGGGAGGGTGGGTTCATAGGCCTGCGCCCCACCCAGCTTCAGGATGGAGTTTTTAATGGCGGAGAGTTTGCTGGCGCAGTTGTCTGGATTGCGGTCCCACACCCGCACAATGAGGTGCATGCGGTAAGGGACGACTTCGTTCGTGGTGAGGCGGCGGATACGGGTGCGCAGCTTCATCAGAGTGGCCTCCAGAGAGGGGGTGATCTTACCCCGCTCCAGCCGCGCCACTTTACTTTCCGTGGCGACGCGGTCTTTTTCTACATCCCCAGCTTCGATGTTGGCGACGATCTGGTAATCCAGGATGTCCATCTGTGTGAGCAGACGCATCATGCCGATGTAGGTGAACTTAGGCAGCGTCTTCATGACGCAGATGCCCTGGTAAAAACCGTCCATCTTGAAGGTGGATGTGCCCATCCCATAAGGGGCGGCATCACTGTTGAAGCACATCTCACAAACGGTCTTGGATGGATCGTAAATGTCCTCCAGCTTCAAGGCTTCATTCTCGAAAGCGCTGGGATTGAAATAACGATAAAAGGCCTCGAAATGCTCCATGTTATCCATGGGGGAGATTCGGCCTCCGAGGCTGCCAAGCTGCTGGCGCAGCGTTTCTTCCAACTCCGATTGTTCACGTTTGGCGGCTTGCAGGATCTCTTCGTAGTACTGCCTGCCACCACCCATGGTCTTGTTTTGGATTTTGGAGGTGAAGTAAAATTGAAGATGTTCCCGCCTCAGTTGGTGGTCGCGGATCTTTTTATCGTAACGATTGTAGCGTTCCTCGCGCTGCCGGGTGGACCAGCGGTCCTGAGGGAGTTCTTCGGTATTCTGGCGGTAGCGCTCCAGTTCCTTGCGGTAGTCGCTGTCCACGCTCCAGGAGACTTGCATGCGCAGTTCTGGGCGGATCATGCGCAGGAGCACTCGCAGGTTATCCTCGAGGGACATGAGCCAAGACGCATCCGTGTTTTCCGTGTCGGGCATCTCCACGTTATACCCTTTGCCGATGGCACCTCCGCGGGCGAGGCCGCGATAGATGATGAGGTCCTCGTCGAGGTAAGAATTCACGAATTTCGCCATCGCTTTAAATATCTTTCTCCTTGGTCGGATCATCCACCCAGGGCAGGGAAATCGGCTCGACCTGTTTGGGGGAGAAGTAGGGGTTGTTACTGGCCTTGATGATGAGCCACTCGCCGAGTTCTACATCGTATGAGGGGGGCTTGCCCTGCTTGAGGCCAAAGCAGTAGGCGGAGACGACAATCAACGGAATCGAGGCAAATAAGACTGCCAGCAACATGTTAGGGTTGGCTTCACTGGCGAACTTGCGGAAAATAATCATGGCAAGCCCGAGGGCGAGCATGAAAAAAAGCGCATTGAGACCTTCGAAACCGGCGATGCCCTGCTGGGTTTCGCGGCCTTCGTTGGTTTCATGAAGCCGAACGGATTGTTGCTGTTCCATGAGGGCTAGGCGTGACGAGGGAAATCCCCCTCGATGAAGGTGACTTCATCAAGGGGGAGGAGACTCGCTCTCAGGGGACTAACCACCCATGTTGACGTTTTCGATGCTTTCGCTACCGCCGGAAGCATTGAACATGACCTTCACGATGATGAAGGAGAGGCCGCCGATGCCTGCGCCGACGAGGCCGTAAAGCACACGCTCAGTCTGGCCCATCATGAACATGACGGCAGAGAAAAGCAGGCCGCCAAAGGCCAGAACGAGGCCAACCATGTTCAGGATGCTGACGACGCCGCTCATGTTGTCTGCGAGGGTGTCTTCTGTGCCGGCCTGGGCGAGTGGCATGGTGAAACGGAGGATGTTGACTCCTGCCATAGTGATTGCGACTGGGCTCATAGTATTGCGATGGTGTTTGTTGTGTTTGGGTTAGCTTGCGGGCGCTGCGGCCTTCTGCTGCCAATGGTTATGCCTTCTGTTTTCGGGTGTGACAGATTTTTTCTCAACTTTCGGCAGGGGCTGTCTCCCCGCGCGAAAAGATTTACCCGACAAGCGCATTGCGCAAGGCGGCGAGTTCTTCCTGGACGGACTCGTCGGTGGGATCGGAAAGGGTGGCGGCTACAAGGTCACGCATGATTTCTCGGAAGCGTTTTCGCAATCTGGAAATGGATTGTCTCACGGCATCATGACTGATGCCAAGTTGAGCCGCCATTTCGGCATCATTGCCAGATCCGGCTTGGGAGGGATCCAGACGACTGCGTAGCAAGCGAAAATGCTCTTCTTTGCCGGCGGCTGCTTGTTCCTTCGCCAGTTGGTCGATAGCGGCCTCAATGATGCGCAAAGCGCAGAGCCTCTGGTAGATGGACTCCGGCGTCCGGTGATCTGCTGGGTCAATGGTGATCTCATCCTCCGCTTGCGAGGCTTCAATCGAGACGATCTCTCGACCCCCACCTCGTTTTTGTGCATTGGCCTGCCTTTGCCAGTGTTTGATGTGTCGGCTGAAGGCGGTGAGTAGATAATTACGCATTTTACCCAGAGAGGCGTCAGCCGTTGAGAAGAGGTCTTTCTCAAGAGCGAAGCTGAAAAAGCTCTGGGTGAGGTCTTCTGCATCTGCTGGGGCCAGTCCCTGATAGCGTGCATAAGAGTAGATGGGCCGCCAGTAAATCTGACAGAGCTCATCAAGAGCCAGTCTTCCACGACGGCTGTCATCCTCGTCACGCAATGCTAAAACGACGCTCCATCGTGTTGCGGGAAAACCTCCATGATGAGTGTGTGAATTCATGTGCAGCAGCGTAGTAAGCAACGTTCCAACGAAAGGTGCAATTGGCAAATGGCCTGCTGCAACTTCTAAAGAAAAATGCGTCACAAGCAGTTGGTAATGTGGCTAATAACGTCGTCATTGGGGTTGTTTCGCCAGTTTTACCCGACAAAAGACCAATTGAGGTCTTCTTAGAAAAATGAGCATTTAAAATTCATCTTTACTGACAAACCATGGGAGACGCCCCCGCGAAAAAAAAATCCACCACGAAGCTCAATGGATTGAACCCCCTAGGGCTTTTGGATGGAGTATTGGGGGGCCAAGCGACAGATTGGGAACCTCCGATGGCGGAGGAGTTGGAGCCGCTGTTTCCTGGTTATCACGATTTCCAGTTCATTGATCGTGGCGGTATGGGCGCTGTGTATGCGGCCACGCAAAAGTCTTTAGAAAGACGGGTAGCCATTAAAATACTGCCACCCGAGATGGGGCAGGACGTGGCCTTTGTGGATCGGTTCCACCAAGAGGCACGTTTGCTGGCTCGGCTTCAGCACCCTCACATTGTGGCCATCTATGATTTCGGTCGAAATGCCTCGGGCCACCTTTTCATCGTGATGGAGTATGTGGAGGGGACTTCTCTGCTGGATCTGATGAAAAAACAGCCTTTGTCTTTGAGCAAAACGCTCGAAGTCATTACGCAGGTTTGTGAGGCTCTCCAGTTTGCCCATGATCATGGCGTGATTCATCGTGACATTAAACCTACCAACATTCTGCTGGATGTGCGGGGGAGGGTGCGAGTGGCAGATTTTGGCCTGGCTAAATTATCCGCGACGTCTCAACAGGCGACCACGCAGAGCCGCACGGGTATGGTCATGGGAACGCCAGGTTACGCAGCACCTGAGCAGCGCCGTGCAGAGGCAAACCTTGACCACCGGGCAGACATCTTTAGCACAGGGGTGACGCTGTATGAGCTTTTAACTGGTCACCTGCCGGTGGGCGTTTTTGAACCGCCTTCCAAAAAATCGGATGCGCCGGCCCTGCTGGATAAGGTGGTGACTCGTGCTCTGCGTGAACGCCCTGCAGACCGCTACCAGCGTGCGAGTGACATGCAGGCTGCCATCCGGACGGTGGTGCAGCGTCTGGAGCAGCCCTTGATGCAACGGGCCATCGCTAAACGCCCCATCGTGTCCATGATGACGTCAGTCATCGTCGGCGCAGGTTTCATTTACTTGCTGGATGCGCTGAACACGGAACTCTTTGAGAAGCCCAAACCCGTCAATACCGCCTATGTGGACAGCGAGCATGGCCCGACGGTGGTGAAGCTCAATGATCGATTTTCTTTAGTTCGACTCAAGCTGAATTGGGACGAAGCTCGGCGCCGTATCCAAGTGACGCCGGGTGTGGAAATGGCCAGTTTCCATAGCCAACAAGAGCTGCAGGATGTGGCGAAAAAACTGCATGATATGGGCGTGAATGCGCCTCTCTGGACGGGTGGTTGGATGAACGCCGAAAGCGGTCAATTTGCCTGGACGGATCGCAGTGCTTTTGACTTTGAGGCCTGGATGCCGAAGGCGTCAGAGCCCCCTTTGCTGATCACGGAGATTCAGGCTAAAAATCGAACCACTCTTCGCGATAAAGCTGGCAATACACCGGACTGGATCGAGGTGCATAATCCTGGGACATTACCCGTAGATGTCACCGGCTGGCATCTGCGGCACCTCACAGGGCGCTATGCTTTTGAAGGGCGGCTGGGCGGGCTGCGCAGCCAGCATAGCTCGGAACAACTGCTCATCCAGCCAGGAGAATACAAGGTCATTTACTGCATCGAGTCTGAGCCTCAAGAGTCCGGTAGTTTGGCTTTCGGATTCCAACTGGAAGCACAGGGGGGGCGCCTGCGTTGGTCTGACCCGCAAGGCCACATCGTGCAGGCAATGGAAGGGGACTGGCCCGTTTTCCCGGCAGATGCTAGCCTCGTTTATGACATGTCAGGCCAGAAATGGGGCTGGGCATCTCAGCCGACTCCTGGAAAAGCAAATGCTGTGTCTGATGAGCAGCAAGCGATCAAAGACGGAGCCATGACTCCCAAAAATAATCAGGCGATCCTGATGCTGCCAGACTTTGAAGGCCGGTGGTCTCTGGATACGCAGCGCCGCACCGCTTGGTCTCTGGTGCGGCATTCCTCGCGGTGATGAGGTTACTTTTTGAAGAGGTTTTTGAAGAAATTCTTTTTGGGTTTCTCTTCGGTCGGCACCGGTGCTGTGTTGTTAGGAACAGGCGCGGCGGATGTGGCCCCATTGGCAGGGATTTGTGCGGGCGCAAAGCGAGAGGAGTTAGCTCCCGGTGCTGTGGCTGGCTGGCCGGTGTAATCAATGGCCGCAGGTTTCATCATGGGCGCTGCGGCAGTGTCTAGATTGATCACCTTCGGCGTGAGGGCTTTGCCAGACTTGTCGTATTCATGGATGACTTGCTGGAAAAGTTCCCCCTTGAGGTTGGTGAGCCGGTCTTCCTTGCGGCGGCCAAACTCGTCGTAGGTGGACTGGCACCGGGCGACTAGATTCCCCCGTCCATCATATACATTGCCCTGCAGCGGCTCGCCTTTGTCATTGAGTAAAAAGACTTTTTTCACCGTCAGTTGACCGGAGGTGTTGTAGGTCATTTCCGTCATTTCCCGGGTATTCGGGTCTTTGATGGATTCTGTCCGGGAGTCGTCGGTGTGGTAAATCGTACGGCCTACCACGGCGCTGCCAGCAGGATTGCCCTGGGCGAACGTGGCCAAAGGAAGGGAACAAATGCCAAAAATGACGGCGCAATTTTTCATGGTTTCCGAGAAACGTTAAGCCAGACTAGCCGCACGCATCGTTTTCGACAATCATGTTTTCTGCTTCTATGAGCTTGCCTGCCACCCCCACTTCTGACGACTGGAGTCGTTTTCTCGAAACCACCATCGCTGCATTTGGCTGCGTGACGGGCACCCTGCACCGTTTTGATACGGCGGATCAACACCTGAAATTGGTGGCCCAGGTAGGCATTCCTCCGCAGCTCATGCCTGTGATTCAGTCCATCCCCATCGGCAAAGGAATCGCCGGGGCGGCGGCGGAACGGCGAGAGCCTGTGGAACTCTGCAATTTGCAGACGGATACCAGTGGGGTGGCGCGTGAGGGAGCCAAGCAGACTCAGGTCCAGGGTAGCCTAGCGGTGCCGGTTCTGGAGGGGGAGCGTCTTTGCGGCACTTTGGGTATCGGCAAACGGGAGCCGTACGACTTTACCGAGGCTGAAAAACGGAGGCTTACAGACTTGGCTGCCGAAGTGGCTGCCAGACTGGCCCCGTGAGGCCGCATGGATTTATTTGGCCAGCCAGGGACCATACTCTACGGGGACTGTCGCTTCGAAGTTCATCGGCTGGTCATGGATCGGGTGGTGTAGGCTGAGCTTCCAGGCGTGCAGCATCAGCCTTGGCGTGGAGATTTTTTGCCTGTTCGGGTGACCGTAGATGGGGTCTCCCAGGATGGGGAAGCCCAGCCCCTCCTTCATGTGGACCCGGATCTGGTGCGTCCTCCCTGTCAGAAGTTTGCAGCGAATGAGGGCTGTGTCTTTGTAAACGGAGAGTTGTTCCCACTCGGTGATGGCCTCTTTCCCTGCTCCATCATAAAGGATCGCCATGCGCTTCCGATCTACCGGATGGCGGCCAATGAGGTTTTGGATGCGGCCGCTTTTCTCCTTGGGCACTCCATTGATGGCGGCGAGGTAGATTTTACTCATGCGCCGCTCGGCAAATGCTTCGGAGAGACGGCGGTGGGCGATGTCGTTCTTCGCTACTACCATGCAGCCACTGGTGTCTTTATCGAGTCTATGAACGATACCAGGCCGCATCTCACCTCCGATTCCGCTTAGGTCATCGCAATGGTGCAGCAGGGCGTTGACCAGGGTCCCGTCTGGATTACCCGCAGCAGGGTGGACGACGAGACCTGGGGGCTTGTTGAGCACCAGGATGTCTTTATCTTCAAATAAGATTTCCAGGGGGATGTCCTGCGCCACCACAGCTACCGCAGAAGCTTCCGGGATGGTGACGGAAATGGTGTCTCCAGGCTTCAGAGCGATGCTGGCTTTGGTCGCGCGACCGTTGAGTGTGATGTGCCCGTCACGAATCAAATCTTGCAACCGAGAGCGTGACAAGTCAGTAAGACGTCCCGTAAGATGCTTGTCCAATCGTTGCCCAATATCGTTCTGCTCGGTGATGATCCAGTCCACGTCACATAGTCATGATTCGAATAAATTAGGCAATCTGTAATTTCTGGCATTTCATCTGCGATGGAAGTAAACAGCCTGTGAAAGGCATCAATCCCTCAGTGACCCCACCCCCCGAACAGTCTTACCTCAGCACCTGTCCCGTCTGTCAAAACCAGATTGATGTGACATCGCTGGAGCCGTTCACGAAGCTGAAATGTCCTTTCTGCGGTCAAATGGTGCGGGTACGGCGGAAGTTTGATCACTTCATGATCGTGCGCCAGATCGGCGAAGGTGGGATGAGCCGGGTGTTTGAAGCTGAGGATGAGACGCTAGGGCGGCGTGTGGCGCTAAAGATCCTCAACCGCCAATATTCCCGCGATGCGGCCCGGGTGGAGCAATTCCGCCAGGAAGCCCTCATCACGGCGAATGTGAACCACCCCAACGTGATCAAGCTCTACTCCGTGGGCTACGATCAAGGCTACTTCTACATCGCCATGGAACTGGTGAATGGGGGGAGCCTGGAGCAGCGGATCCGCCGGGAAGGGACGATCAACGAGGAAGAAGGCCTGCGAATTGGCCGGGAAGTGGCCGAAGGTCTGCGCGCTGCCCAGCAACTAGGCCTGATTCACCGAGATGTGAAGCCGGCGAACATTCTGTTTACCGAGACCGGAACTTCAAAGGTGGTGGACTTTGGCCTAGCTTTGTTTGTGGAGCGCGGGCCGGATTCTTCGAGTGAGATCTGGGCCACCCCGTATTATGTGGCTCCAGAAAAGATCATTGATAACCGGGAGGATTACCGGAGCGATATTTTTAGCCTCGGTGCAACGCTTTTTCATGCGCTGACAGGCCGCCCACCTCATAAGGCGGAGTCCAACAACATCCAGGAACTGCGCATGATCAAATGCAAGCGCGTGGCCCTGGAGGATAGTGGACTGCGTTTTGCCCCTCGCACCATTCACGTGATCAATCGCATGGTCGCCTTTCGCCCTCAGGAGCGCTGTGCGAACTACGATGAAACGGTGGAGGAACTGCGCCTCGCCGAAGGGCTGGTGGGACAAAACTACAAAGTGCGTTTCAGCAATCGCAAGCTGCGCTGGCTCATCGGGGCCGCAGCCGCGCTGGTGGTGACCTTTGCCGTGGGCTGGCTGATGCGCAGCACGGGGGACCGTGCAGCCGTGGCCATCACAGAGACGGTGGATGCCTCCCGCAATGACCTAGCAGGTGAGGGGGTGACGCTCCAAGCGGGAAGAGAAACCGTGGCCGAGCGTTTCCTGGAAGCTCGCGCCATCATGCTAGAAAAGAAGCGTTTTGCGGAATCTCGGCAGCAGTTCCAGCGGTTGATCGAATCTGGCCAGGCACGGCAGCCCACTCTAAATTGGGCCCGCTTCAACGCGGCTCTTTGCAGCATCGTGATCGGTAAAAAAGAAGATGCAGTCGGGCATTTGAAAAAGATGGCGGAAGACACCGGGGAAGGCAGCAGTCTTGTCTCAGCTGACTTGGCCGCTTTTTTTAAGTCTTTAGGAAGTCGAATGGGGACGAATCTGGGATTGGGCACGCCGCAGGCAGATCTCAATTACAACACTGCGCAGGAACCTGTGCTGGGCTACTTACTCCAGGGATTGGCCGAATGGCATTTTGGTGATGCGGCCTTGGGCGCTGCCGAGTTGGAGTATTTTTCACAGCACTTGGTGGATGTGAAAACGGGGGTGGGCGCTTCGTCACTGGAGTGGGTGCAGAGTTATGCCTCCATTTATGCGTTGTATGAAAAAGATCTCATCACGGCAAAAGGTGTGCAAAATCTGGCTGCGCCCCATGATCTCAAAGGGTGTCAATCCGCGCTAGCCACGGTCAAAAAAGCGCGTGATAGCCTGCGCACAGGCGGAACTTTGAAGCAAGCGCTCGCTAAACGTGAAGATGAACTGAAGCGTGAACTGGTTCGCCTCCGCCTGGATGTGCAGCGCGAGAAAATGGCGAGTGATCGCGTGCTGAGGGAGCGTGAACTGGCGCAACTTTCAGAGCTTTTGGCGGTGATCCCCACCTTGGTTCAGGGCTACGATTACAGTCGTGTGGTGGAGCTGTTAAAGGATGTGCGGTTCGAGTCTCCAGAGGTGCAGTCCGCATTGGAAGGGCGGCGCTATCTTTATGAGCAGGGGCAGGCCTTTCTAGTGCAACTCTTTGCAGACATTTCCACCCAGGGGTACCAAGGGAAGTTGCAGCGTGTGGCTGGCAGCACCGTGGAGGGCAAAGTCACCGCCGCAGACCTGACCCAGATCACCGTAAGCTTGGAACGCGGGGCGCTGACGCTGCCGCTGGATAGCCTAGCTCCAGAAACCTTGCTAGAGGCCGCTCAATTCTTCGCTGCACAAACGACTGACAGCACCGACTACTACCTGCGGCAGGAGCGCATTGCCGTGTTTGCTCGGGTGACAGGACTGCACAATCTTTCTGCCACCGTGGCTGCACAACTGATGGAGGAGAACCGGGGATTCCGCTCCCGCTGGATGAAGGTGGTGCAGTGATGGGCACGGCTCTCAAAGAGCCCGCTTCAGAAAACGCATTTCTTCCGGTAACAGCAGGATGCCTGGGATAGATTCGGCCAGGCGAAAAGCGGGGCCTACCTGGCCGCAGATCGATAAAAGTCCTGCATAAGTGGCCCGTTGGCCGGGGGGGAGGACAGAAGAGTCTAACGGATGAGCAAGTCTAGCTCTGAGCGCGGTTTCATCGCCTAACCGAAAGTCTGCAAGAGCCTTCATCAGGATCACCGCAGGAGATTCCTGCTGGCTGCTGGGAAGCTGACGGGTTGCCTGGATCGTGACTTCAATCTCATCCCCCGACAAAAGTGAGAGGTAATGGGCGCGCGTGGTGTAAACGTGATTTTCGGGGTGGGTGATTGCCTGCTTACGTGCGGAGTTCAGGGCTGCTGTGGTGTCACGACCGCGAAGAGCCATTTCATGAATTTTTTCCAGTAGGAAGCTTTGGTTGTAGGGTTGCAGGGCGGCCACCTCTGCGTAGAAGCGCGAGGCAAGATCCCAGATTCCCATTTGCTCTGCTGTCTCGGCCGTAAGACGCGCCGCCGTTTCATCTTCCCCCCGCCTCGTCTGGGCAAAAGCTGCCTCTAGATGATGGCGGATGGTCTGGATGCCTGTGTCCTGTTTGTCCGCTGTCCGGGCTTTCCAGAGATGGAGGTAGGCTTCGGAGAGGGGCAGTATTTTGGAGCTGTGGAGAAGGTTGTCTATTTCGTTCCAACGATCTAGGGCACTCAAGGCAACGAGGTAGGACTGGAGAATTGGGCCCGACTTGAGGTGCAGTCCTTCGGGCAGGAGATTGAGGACTTTGGCGGGTTCTTTTTCCTGCAGTAGCCAATTGAGTGCGGGGGCCAGCATCTCTACGCCCTGGCCACGCACGGCTGCTACCTCCTTTTCCATGATCGCTGCCCTGTCCTGTGGACGAGCGCGTAGCCGGGCGGAAAGGGCCGCATAACGAGTGCCGGGCGGTGCCGAGGGGTGGGCCTCCACTAGCCGCAAAAGCTCTGCCGCCTCTTCTCCTGTGAGCTGCACCGTAGAAGCTAAAAAATCCAGTGCGGTGAGCCCGGTGAGATTTGTCTGCCGGGCGATTTCCCAGATCACTTTTCGGGCGCGAGATTGGACTTCGGGGAAGGTTTGGTGATGATCCATCATGGCTAGCCGTAACTGCGATTCGGCATCGCTTGGAGCCATGGACAAAGCACGTCGCAAGAGCTCTTCAGCAGCTTCTGGTTGGCCTTCCGCTTGTAAAAGTTGGGCCAGCAGCCGCATGCCTTCAGGTTTTTGCTGATCGCTTAGGGAGAGCTTTTCATACTCTGCCCGCGCCGCGTGGATATGCCCCAGGGAGATGAGGATCTGGCCAACTTTCAGTCTGTCGGCATTTGTGGATTGCTGGACAGACTCCAGCGCGCGCAAGACTTGCAGCAGGGTGAGGTCATCACTGCGACTCGCCGCTAACAGGTCTGCATATGCCCGCAGCACCTCTGGCGCATTCACCTGCCAGGAGCGTGCTTTGGAGAGATTTTGCCAAGCGCTAGCCCAGTCTTTTTCCAGACGTTTTTCCTGCGCTTTTTTGGCATACGCTTCGGCGATGGCCGAGCGCGCCGTCATGATGACCTTTGATCCCAACCCCCAGTAAAAAAGCCCACCCAGAAAAATCCCCCCCATCACCCACGTCAGCCACGGACGGCGGCGCGGGCGCTGTTCTGCAGAATGAGGAGCGCTGACAGACATCTGACGAACACGAGAGCGGAAGCTTTTACGGCGAGGTGAATTCTAAAACGACGCGGAAACCGATGCTGTTGTTCCGGCTGTCACGAGAAATATGCTGGCGATGCCCTGTGCGCAGTTGGTCTTTGGCATGCATTAACCACGAGCCCCCACGGACCACGCGCTCAGAGTCAGAACCTGGCCAGACGTCTTGGCACCACTCCGCCGCATTGCCGCCTAGGCCCTGAATGCCCAAGCTATTCGCGGCCTCCGTCATCACTGGAGCGGTGTAGGAAAAACTGTCGCGATAGCCCTCCATGCGGGTGGCATCCAAATTCGTGCTGGAAGAAGGTGGCGGGAAGGCACCTTCGGCAGACCAAGGGAAATGAAGGCTGGCCTTTTCATGACGTTGCGCAGGGTCCGCTCCAGGCTCAACGGTGAGCCCGGCTGCACGGCTCCATTCCACATCGGTGGGGAGTCGGTAAGTTGCGTTGGCAGAGATAAGTTTGCTGGCCCGGTCCCGCTCCGTCAACCACGCACAAAAGGCGGTGGCTTCATCCCAACTGATGCCCACAGCAGCGTGTTCGGGGGTCAGTAGAAAGGGGGCTTTGTTTTCCCAAACTCGGTCATTGGCCTTTAGCCAAGATTCATAGTCCTGCACCCGGATCTCTGCACTTCCGATGAGGATGGTGGTGCCGGGCAAAGGGACGAAATTCATCCCGAGATCATTGGTAAAAGCCTGCCCCACTTCGGCGGGTTTCAGAGGGGCATTCGAAGTAGCTGCCGCAGTGCCTGTGGATTTGAGCTTTTCCTTCATGGCGGTTAGGTCATCCTTTGTCACGGCACCGCCCATGATCTCTTCCCGGCGTTTGGAGCGAATCTCAGCTTTGATTTTTTCTGCGGAAGCCAACATCGTGGCCGTGCGCTGCTTATCCTCAAAAACGCAGCGGAAGCCGATGGTCGGCATCTTCATGTCAACGGGCACTGTGTAAACGTAGTCTGAGCGCAGGCACTCCGCGCGAAAGTATGCCCAGGAGCCACCGCGCAGCACACCCACTTGCTCCACCCGGACCTGCGGATCCCAGCACCACTCCCAGACGTTGCCCGCTAGATCGTAAACACCTTCAGCACTGGCTTTGAATTGTCCCACCGGGGCCGTAAAAGGGAAGCTATCGGAGTAACCGGGGATTTCACCTTCGGCGAAGTTGGCTGTGTTAGCGGGTGGCGGCCAGTTAGCCCCCCAGGGAAAGGCGCGTTCATCCGCTACTTTTTCTTCGACGGTCAGGTCCAGCTTGCGCATGCGCAGCAAGCCCACTGCGGCGTCCCAGTCGGCACGAGTCGGCAGCCGATAGAGTTGAGCCGCATTTAGGTGCCCCTCTGCGCGCTCTTTATCAGTTAACCAGGTGCAAAAGGCACGTGCGTCCTCCAGCGTCACACCTACCACTGGATGATCTGGGCCTTGTTCAAAATGAGGCTTGTAGCTCCATTCCCGGCCACTGGCCTGAATGAAAGCCTGCCAATCTGACACCCGTGTCTCAAAGGTCGCCAGGAGTGCAGGCGTACCGGGTATGGAGACAAACGGCAGGCCTAAGGTGCTGCGATGCTCTCTTTTCTCATCAGGAATCTGGCCGAAAGCCGAAAGCAGGCAAAACCCGACCAGGAATGCTGGAACGAGTTGGCGGGAGGAAAGAAAACGCAGAATCACAGTCCATGGATAGAACACTCCCCGTCCACCTTCATTCAAAAAGATTGTCCAGCGTTCACTGTTACGGCTGGCGAGTGGATTGAATCGTGTTTTCACGAGCCGCGTATTTTAAAGGCGGGGCTTGTGCTTCGGGCTGATAATGAGCATGGTACATGCTCTGCCTGCCCTCATATCCATGAGGTCAAAAACCCCCATTTTCCCTTTGCCAAACGGTGCCCCGTCAGGGACGACCAAGGGCGGCAGCTTGGGGAGAAACGAAAGCCAGAGCACCTCTTTCTTAGGTCGGTGGTCGTTCGGCATGGGCCGCTGGGCGAAATGGGCCTGCCTATTGACTGTGGGACCGCTTTGGGCCGTTCAGGGGGCGATGGAGCTGATCGCCCGCGAAACTTTTGAAGGGGTGAAAACCTTGAACGCAGAGAACGTCGGCCAGCTTGGGACCTGGATTCGCGGAGCGTGGCACTGCCGCCCCATCGGCCCCCGCGTGGAGGGAACTCCGGCCCCAGGGTGGTCCGGAAGAACGAAAAAGGAGATGGTGGAATTTCGCTGGGATCTTACCCAGGCTCCTTATTCGCAGGCTCAACAGGGCGGCCTAGTAGGTTGTTGGGTGAGGTTTGAGGATCTTCTCAGTGCTGGTTATTTCAATGAAGGCTCCGGGGTGGCTAATCCGGCCCAGATTCTGCAATTGAACTGCCGCCAGGATAACAACCCGTTTCAAATGATCGGCGTGACGCAGAGCGGGCAATTGCTGTGCCGCAAAGCGGGGGTTTGGCACGCGGGTGGAAATGTGGAAAAACACACGTGGTACTGGCTGCAAATCGAGTGGCTAGACACGGAGACTGGCTTTGCTGCCAAAGCGTCTTTTCAAAAGCTCGGCGGTGAGCTTCAGGAACTGAGCACGGAGAGCATCGTGCTGGCAGACCACCCAGCCAGATATGCGATGGTGATGAATGCACCTTTTCAAACAGCGCCTTTCCAAAATTACATTTGGGGAGGACGTTTAGGTGGAGCGACTCTTGCGAAAATCTCCACTCTGGGAGAGGGGCGGCAGTTACCCGATCTCCTGCAGCCTGTCGAAGAGCGCCACACCTGGTATCTGAACCCCTTGACAGGGAATGATGATCATGACGGCCTCAGTCCCGAGAAAGCCTGGAAAACGGTGGCGAAGTTCAATGAAGAAAGTTTGTGTCATGGCCTGTTGTCTCCAAAAAATGGCGGGTATGCCCAGGGGGATACCGTTTCTGTAGATACCTCAGGGGCTCCGTTACTACTCAAGGCTGAGTCATGGCGCATTCACACCCCAGGGTTGAGCATTGTCCCTGCGGCAGGGCAGCAGCGCATCCAGATTCAGGCGCACGGAGATATCTCTGCCCCTGGTGCCAGATGGGAAAGGGTGGATGGATTTCCCAATGTCTGGACCACGACCGATGCGAATGCCGATGACTTAGCACATGTGGTGGTCTGGGAAGATGATCGCTGGCTGCACCACCCGACGGGTGAACAAGCATCCGCCGTCATGGCCGCATTGAATCAAGTGCCGGGGAGTTTTTACAGCGACGGCACCGCTTTGTATTTGCATCCCTTCGGTAGCACCAATCCCAATGTGGATGGTAAGACGTACACGCGCAGTCGCTTTCGCCCAGGGGGCGCTTCAGCAGTGATGCTAGTAGCTCCAGATCTTTACATTGAAGGCCTCGAGATCTGTAAAACTACGCTCGCAGAAGCCAGCACCAATCTACCTTTCACCGCCTATGGCATCCAGGGAGATGAAGGCTTCGGTGGATTGACTGTTTTGAAGCACTGCACTGTCAGTTATGCTGGAAAGCACTGCATCGGCTTTACGGATTCTAATTCAGGGCGGCAGGTAACGGTTGAAGACTGCCAGGTGGAACAAGGGACTCCCTATGCCAACCAAAGTCCCTGGGTGGATTACAATGGTCTGCCCACAGCTTCAGGTAATAAGACGATCTATAAAAATTGTCTTAACCTGAAGCCCATGGGGAAAATCGGCAGCACGGAAGGAGCCACCCAGGAAACGACTTCTTACCTCCTGCATAACAATGGCAGTGGCACGCAGTTCGCTGAGATCGAATTCATCGGCGGGATCTATGGCGGGCAAATCTCTACCTATGTAGGGGTGACCTCACTGAAGCTGACTGGGACCACCTTTGGTGGTGGCGTGAGTGGGGCCCAGACGACGTCTGTGACTCGCTGTGTGATGACGCAGTTGCCCATGGGCAACTCTGCGCCAGATGGGGTGCTGATAGCTCGGCACAATCTGGGGTTATTTTCGGACGGTGTTTTCAACAGTTCTTTCAACGCCTCCTGTCAGGGCACTCTGATCTATGAGGGAAATACTTTTGATCTCCGGCCTTTCCAGCGCAGCGACAATGCGAGTTTCTCCCTTTTCCAGCGAGTGGCCCCGGTGAATTTTGTTTTCAGAAACAATGTCTTTATCACTCCCGCCGATCAGTTTTTCAGCGTGATTGAAAAAGCACAGGCGACGGATGCACTGACTTTTAGCCACAATGTGTATCATCGAGGGCAAACGGGTGCAGCCGCTAGAGTGGTGAGTCTTTACAATGATGGCCTAACCACGGCTGGAAGGAGTTTGACTGAATGGCAAGCTCTCGGTCAGGACACTGAAGGTCTCGGGCAAGATGCGAAGTTGGATGCCTTTTATATGCCAACCTTGGACTCACCTGCCGTGCGTTCCGGGGCTAATCTGGGGGAAGCGCCAGACTTCACTGGCCGCCATTTTTGGGCTCGTCGTAGCAGAGGGGCCGTGGAGCCAGCAGAGTCATTTTCAGACTGGCAATCCCGTCATTTTACCCTAGCGGAACTTGGCCAAACAGCCGTGAGCGGCCCCCAGGCGGATGATGATCAGGATGGCATTTCTAATTTGGTTGAATTTGCTTTTGGCTACGACCCGCGAGTTTTTGAAAAGGCTTTTCATCAAAAGATCCACGTCACTTATTCAGGGCAGGAGAAACAAGTATCACTCGAGTTTCGTAAACCTGCTTATGCTTTGGGGGTTTCCTACATTCCCGAGATGTCTCTGGATATGACGGCTTGGGAGATTTGGCCTAACAATCTTTTGCCCAGTGTGGAGTCCAGGTCTCTGGACGGCATGATAAGTTTCACTTTTGATCAAAGTCTGCCAGAGATCCATGCTGATCGATTGTTCTTCCGGCTGCGGGTGGATCTCCTGGAAAGCTCTCTGGAAGACGAATGAGCCGTGTTTAGTTTTTCATGAATTTGTTAGTCACTGGCGGCGCAGGTTTCATCGGCTCTCATTTGATTCGATTTCTGATCGGTCTGCCTAGCATTGACCGTTTGGTCAATTTGGATGCTTTGACCTATGCAGGTCGATTGGAGAATCTGGTAGGGATACACGGCCAGCATCCGCGTTATGCCTTTGAGCAGGTGGATCTCCGCCATGCTGCGGAAGTACATCGTGTGGTGCAGGCACATGATATCACCCACGTGATTCACCTGGCCGCAGAATCTCATGTGGATCGCTCCATCGAAAAAGCAGGGGTCTTCATGGAGACCAATGTGCTGGGAACACTGCACCTTCTAGAAGCCTGTCGCCTTCATTGGCGAGATTCTAAAAATCACAAATGGGTTCACGTTTCGACCGATGAAGTCTTCGGCAGTTTAGGGCGAGAAGACGATGCTTTTGATGAAAGTTCATCGTATCATCCCAATTCACCTTACAGCGCTAGTAAAGCCGCTTCAGATCACCTCGTCCGGGCTTGGCATCACACCCATGGTCTGCCCACCATCGTTACGAATGCCTCTAACAACTACGGTCCTTTTCAATTTCCTGAGAAGCTGATTCCGATGACGATTTTGAAGGTGCTGAGCGGTGAGGAGATCCCCCTTTATGGGGCTGGGGAGAACGTGCGCGATTGGCTGCATGTGGAAGATCACTGCGCTGCTTTATGGACTGTCTTGGAAAAGGCACGGATCGGCGAAACCTATTGCATAGGCGCTGGGCAGGAGAGGCGGAATGTGGATCTGATGAAAGAGGTCTGTGAGATTCTGGATGAAGAGCGTGCAAATCTAGTGCCTTCCTTGTCGAAGGCTGTGCCTGCGGCTTCCTTGATCACTCCAGTTCGTGATCGGCCCGGACATGATTTTCGTTATGCCATCAACTCAGATAAAATACGGAAGGAGTTAGGCTGGCAGGCCGAGAAGAATTTGCATCAGGGCTTGCGAGACACGGTGCGCTGGTATTTGCGGAATTTAGATTGGCTGGCAACTGCCAGCGGTCGCAAGTTATGGACCTCATAATACCCCCACGTTGATGAAAGGACTCATTCTAGCAGGAGGTGCTGGCTCGCGGCTTTACCCGTTGACACAGGTGATGAGTAAGCAACTGCTTCCTGTCTATGATAAGCCCATGATTTATTATCCCCTCACGGTGCTCATCGCCGGCGGGATTCGGGAAATAGGTCTAGTTGCTTCACCCCAGGACCTGCCGCGTTTTCAGCAGTTATTGGGAGATGGCAGCCAGTGGGG
This sequence comes from Prosthecobacter dejongeii, assembly GCF_014203045.1. Taxonomy (NCBI): domain Bacteria; kingdom Pseudomonadati; phylum Verrucomicrobiota; class Verrucomicrobiia; order Verrucomicrobiales; family Verrucomicrobiaceae; genus Prosthecobacter; species Prosthecobacter dejongeii. Next base: position 143,581 of record NZ_JACHIF010000009.1, on the reverse strand, counting down.
CATCCAAATTCAATACTTTGAACAGGCAAGGCCTGACGGGATTGCTCAGGCTTTCCTTCTCGCGGCAGATTTTATCCAAAGTGGACCCGTCACTTTGATGCTTGGAGACAATCTTTTCTTCGGCGGGGATGCACTGCCTCGGGCTCTGACTGAGTTTCAAGCTGGGGCCACGATCTTCGCCTATCATGTCAATAACCCCGAATGTTATGGGGTGGTGGAATTTGACCAGGAAGGCCGGGCGAAGTCTTTGGAGGAGAAGCCTGTCTCACCTCGCAGTCCTTTTGCTGTTCCGGGTGTTTATTTGTATGATCATCAAGTGGTAGAAATTGCTCGGCAGTTAAAGCCTTCTGCTCGTGGCGAATTGGAAATCACCGATGTGAATCGTGAATATTTGCGGCGTGGCCAACTTCGGGTCACGCGCTTAAGCCGTGGTTTCGCCTGGCTGGATGCAGGCACCAGCAGCAGTTTATTTGAGGCTTCGGCATTCGTGCAAACGATTGAAAAGAGGCAGGGTATCAAGCTAGGCTGTCCAGAAGAGGCTGCATTGCGGCGCGGCTTTCTGTCGGAGTTGGCGTTTGAGGAGTTGCTCAAAAAAATGCCAGCCTGTGAGTATCGTGATTACTTGGCCAGTGTGGGAGTAGAGATCAGTCGTGGGAGCGCTGTGGCTGCCTAGAAGCATTCTTGATTCGAAGCTGATTTTCTTCAGTGGATTAACAAAAGGTAAGTCATGGGAAGACTCAAACGTGCCATGCAAGCCACTGTGGTCACACAGGGGTTTGCTATCACGGCGATGCTGTTATCCTTGCTAACCGTGCCCCTTTATTTGCAGTGGCTAGGTGATGAGCGGTATGGCGTTTTATTGACAGGCATGGCCTTTGCCAGCTACCTCATGTTTGCCGATGCAGGGCTCACCTGGGCTTCTATCTTGCTCATCGCGCAAGCAAATGGGCGTGGAGATCGGAATGAAATTGCAGCCATCATTCGCACCAATGCGTTGTTGGTGACTCTCTCTTCGTTGCTTGTCCTGGGGTTGATTCTTGGAGCGTATTTTATTCTCATGGCAAAGCCTGTCATCCTGGGGGCATTGGGCCATGAAGAGATGCCTGGACTGCTGCTGGCTATTGGTGCTTCGGCGGTTCTGTCGCTACTGATTTCTCCTATTTACGGCCTTTTCATGGGGGTGCAGGAGATGCATCTAGCTTCCATGTATCAAGGAATTGGAAGGTTGGTGGGTTTGATTTCGAGTGTGCTGGTGGCTACCACGTCAGCTTCGTTAGGGTGGGTTTTTGGAGCCAATGTGACCGCAGTCTTTGTGGTTAGTCTCATAGCCGCAGTGCATTGTTATCTGCGGCATGCCTGGGCATTTAAAGCGGGGCCGTTTTGGGATCGTCAACAGATCCAAGTGCAGTTACGCACCGGTGCTAAAAGTCTTACCATGCAGGTCGGTAACGTGCTTTCAGGCACCGCGCCGCTCTTAGCGGTCAGTAGTTTTGCTGGGGCAGCATGGGTGCCTTATCTTTCGATTCCCCTGGCACTTTTAAACGCACCTTTAAATTTGCTGAACTCCTTCAACGCTATCTTACAGCCTGGTTACGGCGAAGCCATGGGCCGAGAAGAGCAGGCCTGGATTGCCGAGACGATTCGTTCCATTCTGGGGCTGGGTTGGGTTTTTATCGGCGTATTGGCCTCTGGTTTTCTCATCTTGGCGCAGCCTTTTATTCTCCTGTGGACCTTGGGTAAGGTGGATGTGCCGCCGACGATGCTGCTCAGTGTGGTTTTGATCGGTGGCAGTGCCGCTGTGATGGGCGTTTTTCGTTTTGCTCTCACGGGAATCAATCGTCATCGGGTGGCCGGGTTCAGTGAGTTGGCCTGTGGACTTTCAAGTCTGATTGCCTGTACTTTGGCCGTTAAGATGGGAGGCTTTAGCTTCGTCGGAGTTGGGGCATTAGTGGCGGTATTGCTCACCAGTGGCTGGGTCTTGCCCGCACAACTCAAAAAGGCTTTAGGGACGCATCAGCCGTGGCTCCAGATCAAACCCATGTTGGCATTAACCTGTGCTTTCGGGGTCAGTTTATTGCTTGGAAAACTCGCGTTGACGCTCATTACCCCTTATGGCCTTGAATGGGCCATCTTGTTTTCGGGTGGAGTTATTGTTAGCGCATACTTTGGACTCGTTCGCCTGCTGTGCTCGGATTATTGGTTGAAAATGAGAGATTTGATCCTGTGTAAATTGGGGAAAACCCCTGGGTGATTGTAAGACTATGAATTTGAAAAACACATTTCGGAAAATGACGCCTGAGCTCTTGTGGCAGACTCTAGGTTTTATCAAAAGATCGCCCGGCTATTGGTTGATGGATCGGAGTGATTCGCTGCGGCTGAAATACAACCAACGCGAGGGGTATTTTTACGTGAGAGATGACCTATGTGTTCATGCCCCAGAAAACATCACGGCACACATTTGCTGGCGTGCTCACGGTTTTGAAGACATTTCTTCTCGGCATGAAACGCAGGATTTTTTGCAGCTTTCCGAAGGCTGTTCTGGTTTGATTGACATCGGTGGGCAGACAGGATTCATGTCGGCGTTGTTTGCTCAATCGCGGCCCGCTGATTATCGAATTCTCTCAGTGGAACCTGATCCTCTCATTCTACCGATTCTCAAGCGCGCTAAGGAACTCAATCAAACCCCTAAAGGGCAGTGGGACATCGCTGAAATGGCGGTGAGTGATGTGGATGGAGTGATATCATTTCTGGTTAGTAATCCCATCTTTGATTTGCCCGAGAATGCACGGCAAGATGAGTCCAGGGAGGTCAAAGCCATCAAACTTTCCACGCTGTTGAGCTCATTGAACTGGACGCCCGATATTGTGAAAGTGGATGTGGAATCTTTTGAGTATGAAATTTTAGCGGCATCCATGGATTCGATCGCAAAGATCAAGCCCAAGTTGCAGTTGGAAGTGCACTGGGAAATCTTGGCTCGACGAGGTAAGTCAGCACGTGACTTCTTGGCGCCTCTGTATGATTTAGGCTATCGAGGGTTATCTAGAAAATTTCATGATTTAGGGGCCTGGGAACGTGATGGGCGCTCGAATATCGTCTCTCGTTTGTCTCTTTCAGTCTGACATCACGGGCGGGAATCGGCCGAACGTCTAACGTCCTTTTTTTAAATCCATGGCTCTCGATTTTAATAATGCCCGTCTCATCCTCTGGCTTCGTGCCAATGGCATTCCTCTGGGAGATGTTTTAACGGTGGGGCGCTTGGGGGCTTTTTTATCCCCTGATTTATTGGCCTCGGATGCTCGTCAATTCGGGATTTCGCCGACTCAAGGCTCTTGGGTGGAAGGGACGAAGGCGAAGTTCTGCGAGGTGGCTTTGTTGGCCATGGGAGCTTCGACGGTGAAGGCGCTGGACTATTCCGATTACGAAGGAGCAACGGTCCTTCATGATCTCAATAAACCGCTGCCGCCGACCCTGGAGGGGTGCTGTGATTTATTATTCGACAGCGGCTCTCTAGAGCATGTTTTTAACGTGCCAGAGGCCTTGGATAGTTACGCCAAGCTGGTGCGGCCTGGGGGATGGATGGTCCTGGACATGCCAGCGAATGGATGCTGTGGTCATGGGTTTTACCAATTTAGTCCAGAGTTGTTTTTCCAGTATTTTGAGGGGCACCGAGGCTGCCGGGTGGCTGCTGTTTTTTGTGTGGAGGATGAGCCCTTGGGGAAATGGTTTTTGGTACCTTCGCCTGCCTCCATTCGCCAACGTGTCTATCTTCACGGCTCCAAGGCCCTGCACATCTATGTGATCGTGCAGAGATTGGAAGCAGGCTCGCCTGCACCGTCAGAACCTGTGCAGTTTGATTATGATCAAGCCTGGCGGGGGGATGGTGAAGCGGAGCCTACGGCTTTGCCAAAAACACAGAGTGGTGGCTGGAAGGAGATGGCGAGATCATTGGTTAGGCGTCTTGCGCCGATCGCGTATTGGCGCTGGAGTGTGATTCGAAACGCAGCTCGTAATCGGAGTGCCTTCACTCTGAATGAATCCCCTCATGTGAAAGAGATTGATCCATTCACTTGGCGACTGCCGCCCTTACCGAAATAATAGTGGTGGCTAGCTGCGAGCGTGATTTGCATGAGAAAAATAATCCATTTGCTCACGGGGCTCGCCAGAGGTGGCTGTGAGGGGAACGCTCTGCGCTTCGTGGAAAATACACTGGGGTTTCACCATCACCTAGTGGTCCTGGGTGCCTTTGGCCCGATGGAGCAGGACTTCAAGAAGGCTGGAGCTACGGTGGATTATCTGTCATTGGAAAAGTCACCCTGGGGGCTCAGTCAGAGGATTCGTGAATGTGTTTTACCTCACAATGCCGCAGGAGTGATCGTGTGGCATGGCATGGTGATGCTTCCTCAAATCCTTCGTGGTCTCCGGGGTTCATCCTTTAACATTTTAGTCCATGGCGGTAATCCTGCGCACGGCATGCTACGGCGAGTGGATCTGCGTTATTACCTTTTGGAAAAACTGTTAGGGCGGCGGGCCGAAGCCACTTATGTGTGCTGCTCGCAACATGTGGTGGACTCGTTTCAAGAGAGTCTTTATCTGCGTCGCTTTCGCTCGGTCGTGGTGCCGAATGGAGTTCATACCCCATCGGTCTCCCTGCATCAACCTCGCGATTTTAGTCCCGGACAAGCGGTGACTCTAGGGATGGTCGCACGTTTGGATTCTATCAAAGATCATGCTACGCTTCTTCGCGCTTTTGCGGCTCTTTTGAAGGAATGGCCCGAGGCTACCTTGGAGCTTGTTGGAGATGGTGCTGAACGGCAGAAGTTGGAAACATTAGCGGATGAACTGCAAATTGCGCAGCGGGTGGTTTTTCACGGAACGTTGTCGGATGTTTATGAAGCTATGACTCGGTGGGATCTCTTTGTTTATTCAACCACGATTCAGGAAGGCTTGGGAAATGCTCTGGCTGAAGCAATGATTCTGGGATTACCCTGCGTGGCGACCGATGTTAAGCCGATCCAAGAATTGGCAGGAAGCCCGAGCTGTGTCGAGTTGGTGGAGCCCACGAATCCCGAGGCTATGACCCAGGGCATCCTGCGACTTCTTCACTCGTTTGAACTTCGGGAAAAGCTGAGTTCTTCAGCCCATCGACGTGCGAAGAAGGAGTTGAGTGCAAAAGTCTATGCACAGCGTTACAGGAGTCTGCTCTCTGTTTAACTTTCCTGAGTCATGGGAGATCCTTTGTTAAACGCTAACTTGCCTAACTGGGTTTGCTGCCAAAGAGGCGCGCGGGAGCATTACGCGCTGCCGAGGGCGCTGGCACGGGTGGGTCGGCTCGAAGCTTTGATAACCGATTTTTGGTGGCGGGGAACACCAGGGGACTCGTTTCCATGGCCGGCCAAGATGGGGCAGCGCTCACACCCTGAACTGACGGGGAAACAAGTTGTCAGTTTTAACGCTGGGTTTGTGCGCTCAGAATTGACGGCAAAGCTTTCTAAAGCGGATTGGTTTCTTCAGCAGCAGCAAAAGAATCGGTGGTTTCAGCAGCGCTGTATCCAAGTTCTCAAAGGTTTGGCAAGAGATGGCAAGCCTCGAGTCGTCTTTGCTTACAGCTACGCGGCGAAGGAAATTTTGGTGTTTGCTAAGCAGCGGGGATGGCAAACGGTGTTAGGTCAAATTGACCCAGGGCCTTTGGAAAGTGAGTTGGTTTTAAAAGAGTATGCACGGCTCAATCTCCATCCCAGCTATTTATACCAAAGCCCGGCTGAGTACTGGCAGGACTGGCGGCAAGAAACAGCGCTGGCAGATCGAATATTGGTCAACTCACCTTGGTCTCTGGAGTGCCTGCAACAGCAGGGGGTAGCCGCCGGGAAAATGGAGGTGATTCCTTGTGCTTATGAGGTTGCCTTTTCTGCCTCTCAAGAGAAACGAAGCTGGCCTAATCAGTTTACTCAGGCCCGTCCGCTGCGTGTGCTCTTTTTGGGGCAAACGATCATTCGCAAAGGCATTCATATTCTGATGAAAGCCGCTTCTCAAATGCTGGATGACCCCATTCAATTTGAAGTGGCGGGTGGAGGCCTGGATCATCCAAACCTGGGCATTCCAAGCAACGTGAATTGGAGAGGACCTGTATCTCGTGAAGAGACTGGGAAACTTTATGAAGCGGCTGATGTCTTTATTTTACCCACGTTGTCAGATGGCTTTGCCATCACTCAATTGGAGGCCTTGGCGCGCGGAATTCCTGTGATAGCCTCACGCCTATGTGGGCAAGTTGTGCGGGATCAAGAGAATGGCCTTATCTTGGATGAGGTAACACCGGAGGCCATTACGGGGGCTTTAAGAAAGTTGCTAGAAAGTCCGCTGTTGCTAGAGAAAATGAGTCAGCATGCGACCGTGCCCGAAGTTTTTTCCATTCAGCATCTAGGGGCTGCATTGACGCTTCAATCATGAGCTTGAGGCCAGATCATCGGCGGTCCATCGCGGCCTTGGGAGATGTCTCCGACCCTTCTTGCTGGAGTGGCACGCCCTGGCATTTTTGGCGGGCGGCTAAGTCTGGTGGCTTTGTTGAGATCCCCTGGGAACTGGATCTGAGCCGGATCACTTGGCAGCGATGGCTCTGGAATCTAGGCGGCTTGATGTTAGGCAGAAAGGGCGGCTTTCAGTATTCAGATTGGTTTCTAAATCTGGCTGAAAAGCAGATACCCCGTGAGCTTTTTGAAACGGAGATCATCACCTGCAATCAGCATTTTCCCCGAGCTGCATCCGTAAAAGCTGCGGGAGGAAAACTGAGCTATTACGTGGATGCACCTTTTGTAGCCTTGGCTTCGGGGCGTGGTCTAGATCTGCATTTGCCTGCGGCTATCATTCAGCGTGCTACGGCACTGGAGATAGAAAATTTTGAAGCCAGTGAGCGCATTGTCACAATGGCGCGTTGGGCAGCGGATGTGATTGTTCAGGAATGCCGGATGCCCCGCACTAAAGTCCACACCATCCTTCCTGGGGCGAATCTAGAACTGCCTGTGGATTGGTCGTTTCCAGGCTTTGTAAAAGGTGCAGGGAAATCGAGAGATCTGGTGCTGGGGTTCATCGGAAAAGACTGGGCGCGCAAAGGCTTGCCTTGGCTGTTGGATCTGCGAGATGAACTGGAGCGACGAGGTTGGCGTGCGATCGTTCAGGCTGCGGGGCATGCTCCGGCGGAGCTTGCTCACCGCAAGGGCTTAGAATTTGCAGGGTTCATAGATAAACAAAAGGAACCTGAGCGCTTTTTAAACTTTTTAACTCGCTGTGATCTGGGCTGCCTTTTTTCCAAACATGAAGCGTTAGGCCTTTCCACGCTCGAATTCCTCCATGCAGGAGTGCCGGTTATGGGTTTTGCCCATGAGGGGATGGCGGATACTCTGCCCCCAGATGCTGGTTTTAGGTTTCCTTCAGACACGCCTATTGTGGAGGCTGCTGGTGCTTTGGAGGGGTATTTGACCGATGAAGAAGCGCAGTGGCAGATGCGAGAGAATGCGCAGAAGTGGTCTCCCCACATGACCTGGGAAAGGTGCATTCGTGAGTTTAGGGAATTGTGGAGCACCGGGAATATTCATTCGCCTGTGTGTCCCTGGTTAGGTCTTTCAGCAGGCACTCCCGCACTTCTATGAAACGGTCGCTTATTCCAGAATCGTTGCGTTGGCTAGCCCAGCACCCGCTCTTTCGCATCCACCCGATAAAGGTCTCACTCCGGTGGATGTATTGGCAAGGACGCCGTTTCTTCACCCAGCGCCCTATGATGATGGATTTCGTCAACGGAAGTCGGCTGCGGGTGCGATATGGAGAAGGCTTAACGGGATATTGGTACGTGATGTTGCCGGACTATGATGAACAACTCTTTCTGCTGCGTTTTTTAAGGAGAGAAGATTGTTTTTATGATGTAGGTGCCAATGCAGGTGCCTTTACGACGTTAGCGGCATCTTTGGGCTGCACTGTGGTCGGCCTAGAGCCGGTGCCGCATACCTTTGAGAGACTTCTTGAAAATGTGAAACTCAACGAAGGGCTGGGAGATATTCGGCTCATTCAAAAAGCCGCCGGAGCAGAGGAAGGTGCACTGAAAATCACAACTCATTTGGGCACGGGAAATCATCTGGTCACGGAAGGAGATGTGGCCAAAGATACCCTTGAGATCCAGGTGACAACTTTGGATATTTTGGCTTTATCTCAGGGTTTCCCATCCTTCATCAAAATAGATGTTGAGGGTTTCGAATTGGAGGTGCTTCAAGGGGCTGGCGCCGTGCTACAATCCGAGCGCTTGCAAGGTCTGCTGATTGAGACTTTTCGCCCATCAAGTTGGCAGGAGCCCAAACTGCAAGCTCTGGAAAAACTTCTGTCAGACCATGGCTTCAAGCCTTATGAATATGTAGTTGACAAAAACGTCTTGAGAGAACTCTCGGCGCCACATTTAGGATCCAGCAATACTTTCTATTTTCGTGATCCATTGCGGGTAGAAGGGCGCTTAAACAAATCCGTTTCGATTCCTCGAATCTGAATCGTTATTCTTTTACTTGAAAAAAATTCTTCATATCTTGGCGACGCCACGCTCCGAAGGCACGCCTAACCTTGTTTTAGATTGGTTATCCACAGGCACCTGCCAACAAGAGGTTCTTGCTATTGAGGCTAGTCCGGCAGATCTAACTGAGCGGCTGAGGTCGTGTGCCCATTGGTATGGTGAGGCTGATGATGGCCTGCTCAAGGGGTGGCGAGAATTTCCAAGGATCACGGCACGGATTCGTCAGGTATGTGAAGAGAGAAGACCCGACCTCGTGATCTGCTGGCCGACGGGTTTGTCTGCCTGGATGACTTTGGGGGCCAGGCTTGCCGGAGTGAAACAAATTCTCGTTCATAGTGGCAATCCACCCACCCGAGGCTTCAAGGCTGATTGGATCACCCGTTACGTTTTCTGGCCTTTGGGCCTGATGGGGGCGAAAGTGATCTGCTGCTCTCAATATGTTCGAGATGAGTTCTTAGCTATCCCAGCTATCCCGAAGGGTATGCTTCACGCGGTGCATAATTGCTCCAGGGTCAAAGCTATCCAAGAACGTGTTCGTTTGGCACAGGCACAAATGGGTCAACGGAAAAGGCATCAAGCCGTCATGGTGGCCACATTGGAAAATCATAAGGATCATGAAACCTTGCTCAAGGCCTTGCCTCTTGTTTTGAAAGTCTTGCCGGATTTCAGAATCGACTTGGTGGGGGATGGCGGCCTGCGGGCTCACTTAGAGTCAAGAGTGCAGCAACTTGGATTGAATGATGTGGTTTTCTTTTTGGGGACACGGCAGGATGTGCCTGAGATCTTAGCGCGGGCGGAATTGTTCGTATTCTCGACCACGCCGCAAGAGGGCTTGGGCAGTGTGTTATTGGAAGCGCTCGCGGCAGGACTTCCCATTGTGGCCAGTGATGTGCCCGCTTGTCGCGAGATTTTAGGGCAGGGCAAATGGGGTGTGTTAGTGCCTCCCGCAGATCCTGAGAAATTAGCTCATGGGATCATCCAACGTTGGTTGGCACCGATGTGGAGTGAAGATTGGCAAATTCAATGTGATGAATACCTGAATGGATTCAGTCCACAACGCATGCTCGACCGCTATTTGAGCATCGCGGATGAACCTTGATGTTAGTAAGGGAATGGAGCGCGGCTTTACTCATTGCTCCGGATTGTCCAGTGGGGAGTGATGACCGTTGAAGTGCGGATGAAGGTGAATAGGGTAATTTTTAAGGCTGATTAAATATGGATTTTCCTCTCTTTTTCTGGATCTCTTTGATCGTATTGGCGGCATTGATCACTGAGGCTGTTTTACGTTGGGATAAAGCTTGGGCAAAACCTGCGGTCGCGGTGTATTTCACCGTGGGTGCCTGGTATCCAGGCAATCTGCTGTACTCGGGCATGCGGCATTTCCAGGGCCTTTTCTCTGACTCTATTATCCAGACGGCCATTCTTCAGTTCATTTTGTTCTTGGTGGTATTTCGCCTCGGGATTCCGATTGCCTGTAAATTGCTCATCAAACGAGGGTTTGCCTTTCAGGCTGGGGCGGTAATGGTCCCGTTTCATCAACAGATTTCGCCTTTATTTTGGTCAATTTTTACTTTGTGGATTACTCTATTTTTAGTCGGCACGGTGCGGTTGGATGGTGATATTCTACCGGTGATTTGGCCACCTTTGGCAAACGAAAAGGTGTCTTTGTTTGTTCATGAAGGGATTGGTGGAAGGACTGGCTTCATCACCGCTATTGCTCAGTATTCGTATCAATTGAGCTGCGGCTTTTTTGGTGTCGCATTTGTTCTGAGTCGGGGCTGGATCCGTGTGTTTGCTTTTGTGTTGATGTGCTTCACTTGGCCCTACTTCTTATTTGATCGTGCACGAAGCGCTCAGTTGGCGATTTTCATGCCAACGCTGATCAGCTATCTATTGCTAGCTCAAACCCGACTATTATTTAAGTCATTGATTACAATCGCTGGAATAGCATTCATTTATTGTTGGTTCATTCTAGTTTCTATTTACCGTAGTGATTATGACATGTCCAAATTCTTGAGTGCACCGCGTCAATCTTCTCGATCATTTTTGGAGAATCGTCATATGGGATTGGATATGATGGAGGAGCTTTGTAACATTAATTTATTCATTGAGCGAGGCACGTATAAAGTTAATTATGGCGAGCGATACCTTCATGAGGTTCTGAACGTGATTCCACGTGCTATTTGGAATAATAAACCTCTGTTAGGTTTTGATTATGCTGTAGCACGAGGTTTCATGAATCCAAATGCAAACTTTCGTGAGGCAGGTGTGGTAGCCACCGTATCTACAGGTATGATTGGCCAAGGGGTGGTCAACTTTGGGCGTTTATTTGGTGCCGCTGCAGCTGCTCTTTTAATGTCATCGTGGGTTGGGCTTTTGGCTCGGCATTGGTCGGAGCGGTGGGTGATTGGGAAAACTTTTTTGTTTATTCTTGGATTAGGGCTCACTTTTAATTTAGGGAGAGACATTACTCTATTAGTGTTGTGGCCTTTCGTGTTTGCTTCTTTTGGGGTTTGGTTTCTTGGAAAGTATGCCAAGAGGCCTTATTTCTACATTCCGACAAAACCTTCGATCCGAAACCGATCTTTGAAATAAGTGAAAGTTAACAGACGTTCTTACTGATTTGTGGTTACAAAAATGAAACCGCTTATTCTGCTAGGATTTATAAGTTATGGGCCTTATCATCTGGCTCGGCTGAAAGCTTCACGCGATCTATTGACTGGAATGAACATTGAGGGGTGGGAACTCTCTCCTATACAGAAGGAGTATAGCTGGGAGCATAAGAGGGTTGATTATCTACATGCAGTTACTGACTTGCCTCTGGAGAGTGTCAGTCGTCTTCAATGGCTAATACAGGTCTGGAGACATTTAAATCAGCTGAAGCCTGATGCTTGTGTTCTGGCTGGATATAGCCATATTGGAATGCTCTCAGCTCTGATCTGGTGCCGTTTTCATGGGCGTCCTGTTGTTGTGATGTCTGATAGTAAGGAAGATAGTGCTCCGCGCCACAGTTGGCTGGAATGGTGTAAAGCTCAGATTCTCTCATTGTATGAGTCAGCCTTAGTTGCAGGTAGCCCACATCGTGATTATTTCATTAAGTTAGGTTATGATTCAGAACGTATTCACAGAGGCTATGATGTGGTCGATAACTCAATCTACACTGCACTAAAAACCAACCCTCCTGGAATAAACCGACCCTATTTTTTAGTCGTAAGTCGATTCATTCCTGAAAAGAATCTTTCTTTTGTTCTTTCAGCTTTTGCTCAATACGTAAAGGGCTGTGGCCGCGAAAAAGCATGGGATTTAGTGATCTGTGGCGATGGGGCTTTACGTGCCGAATTAGAGGGTCAAATTAGATATTTAGGATTGGCTGATAAAATTTTACTGCCAGGATTTTTGCAGATGGATGAGATGCTGCCGTTTTATTGCCATGCAGAAGTTTTTATCTTAGCAAGTTTGCAGGAGACGTGGGGATTAGTCGTGAATGAAGCTATGGCTTCGGCTCTTCCTGTTTTGCTTTCAAAGAAATGTGGTTGTTTTACTGATCTCCTTGTATCAGGATACAATGGTTATGGTTTTGATCCGCGAAATGAAGTCGAATTGTCTTCGTTAATGTTACAGTGTTATGGAATGAGCCCGGAGGAGCGAAGGGCAATGGGAGCAAGGGGGCGGTTGAAGATCGTTTCAGAATATGGATTAAATCATTTTGCAGAAAGCTTAGGAGACTGTTTGAAGAGTTCGTTTCCTGAGTGTGTTCGTTGACAATAGAGCAAATGAAGTCTGCATTTGTCATTGACAGTGTTTCTCGCTTGGCTGGAGGGCTTCTAGAAGCGAATCGGCGGCTGGCTCAATCTCTGGAAAACCGTGGTGATCAAATTCTCATCTTAGGGGGACGTGATTCCTTCACGGACGATGACCGATCCACATGGAGCCCCTTGGCTGTGAAAACCTTTGATTGTTATGGGCCGCGACGTCTGGGCTATGCGCCGGGGATGGGCAAAAAATTAACGGCCTTTGATCCCGAGGTGGTTCATAGCCAGGGGATGTGGACTTACACATCGTGGGTTGCTGCCCGTTGGCGCAGGCGCACGGGTAAGCCTGAGGTGATCCATCCCCATGGAATGCTGGATCCGTGGGCTGTTAAAAATTCCGCCTGGAAGAAGAAGTTGATAGCTCGGATTTTTGAACGTCGTCATTTGAGTGAGACTTCATGCCTGCGGGCTCTGTGTCATGCTGAGCTCGAAGCTATCCGTAGCTACGGTTTGCGAAATCCTATTTGTGTGATTCCTAACGGGATTGACTTACCTGCTGATCATTTGATCCAGAGAAATCAGAATAAACTTTCCCCTAACAAAAAGGTTTTGCTTTATTTAGGGCGGTTGCACCCCAAAAAAGGATTGGTTAATCTACTGCATGCTTGGGGGGCACTTTCAAAGCAGCAAGGGAAGACTTCTGAGTGGGTTTTGGCGATTGCAGGTTGGGATGAAGGAGGGCATGAAGATGAATTAAAAAGATTAGCTGTGAATCTGAAGATGGCCTGGAACGAGGGGGGCAATATCAATTCTGAAGATGATGATAGGGTGCGTTTTCTTGGGCCAAAATTTGGAAGCGAAAAAGAGCAGCTTTACCGCGATTGTGATGCTTTTATCCTCCCTTCTTTTAGCGAGGGGCTACCCATGGTCATCTTGGAGGCTTGGGCGTATGCAAAGCCCGTTATCATGACGCCGATGTGTCATCTGCCGGAAGGTGTCACAGCCCAAGCCGCATTCGAGGTATCACCCGATGTCGGTCAAATCCAGGATGGGCTCAGCCGGTTGATTCAACTCTCTGATGCTGAGCGGGAGGAAATGGGCACGAGAGGCCGGGCCTTAGTGGGACAGCGTTTTACCTGGGATTTGGTGGGCAGTCAGATGCATTCTGTGCAACACTGGCTAGTGAACGGCACTCCAGCACCTGAATGCGTGTTTTTTTGAATACGCCTCTTTTATTCTGCTCTGATCCATGATCTCAAGTTCTACTGAGCAAAATCGGCTAGCAGTCAAATACTCGCCGCAGGAAAAGGCGTTGCGGGTGTTGTGGATGTTGGGACGCGTGGTGTTTGAATGGAGTCCTCGACCTTGCTTTGGATTCCGCCGTTGGTGGTTGAGGTTGTTCGGTGCTCAGGTGGGCAAAGCGGTGAATATTTACCCTTCGGCCCATATTTATTACCCGTGGAATTTGGAGATCGGTGACTGGTCGTGCATCGGCGAATGGGCTTTGGTTTATAACTTGGGACGGGTGAAGATTGGGGAGCATGTGACCATTTCACAGCGTGTACATCTTTGCGCTGGAACGCATGACTATCGGTCTATGGAGATGCCTCTGATCAAGCTGCCGATTGTGATTGAGTCGTCAGCCTGGATTTGTGCGGATGCTTTTGTGGGACCTGATGTGACGGTTGCTGAAGGTTCGGTAGTTGGGGCAAGAGCCGTTGTTATGAAAGATGTCTCAGCTTGGGTGGTAGTGGCGGGAAATCCTGCCACAATCATCAAACAACGTGTCGTGAAGGATGCCATTTCATGACGGCATTCATCTTGGCTGACTGCATGTGTGCTCTAATCCTACTCCGTCATCACTATGAGTGATCTACCTGTTTCCATCTGCATCCCTGTCAAAAACGAGGAGGTGAATTTGCCTGGCTGCTTGGCGGCCTTGGGCGCTTTTGATGAGGTGGTGGTGGTGGATTCTGGGAGTACGGATGGTACTGTGGACTTGGCCCATGGAGCTGGGGCGACGGTGCTGCAGTTTGAGTGGAACGGGCAGTTTCCCAAAAAGCGAAATTGGACTCTCCGAAATCACCGATTTAAACATCCTTGGGTGCTTTTTTTGGATGCGGATGAGCGCGTGAATGAATCTTTTGTGGCGGAGCTGAGGCGCACTTTAACCACGACTTCGCATGTAGGCTTTTGGCTGTCTTTTACCAATTGGTTTATGGGGGCTCCTTTGAGACATGGGGATGTGTTTCATAAACTGGCCTTGATCAAAACGGGGGCAGGTGAGTATGAGCGTTTTCCGGAGGATGCCTGGAGCCGTCTGGATATGGAGGTGCATGAGCATCCTGTGCTGAGTGGGACCACTGGTGTTTTAAAGACTCGTTTAGTTCACCATGATTACCGGGGCTTAAAAAATTACTTGGCCCGGCACAATGAATACTCGTCCTGGGAGGCAAACCGATTTTTATGGCTTCAGTCGGCGGGGCCTGAGGCTTGGGCGACATTGACGGATCGGCAAAGATTCAAGTATCGGTGGATGGACCGCTGGTGGTTGGCTTGGCTCTATTGGGCCGTGGCAGTGATTTTGAAAAGGGGGTTTTTAGATGGTCTGAACGGGCTTCGTTTTGGCATGCTGAAACGGCGATACTTTGGCGAAATTCGGTTGAAGATTCAGGAAGCCCAGAGAACGGGGAAACCAGCGTAATGAAGGTGTTGCTCATTGTCCCTTGCTACCGTGAGAGTTCGCGGATCGGTCTATTCCTGCCAGAGCTCTGTGCGGAGATGGATCGTCTAGGAGATGTACGGGTCATGGTGGTGGAGGACGGATCTGGGGCTGATGAGCAGTTGAAAATGAAGGCCCTCTTGGACGCGTGGCAGGTGCAGTATCACTGCCTAAAGTCACCGCTGATGCTGGATGAAAATGTGGGGAAAGGTGGGGCTGTTTATGAAGGCTGGGCGCAGGCTGTGGATGAAGAGTGGTTGGCATTTGTGGATGCCGATGGCGCATGCCCTGCCCGGGAGGTGGCGAGATTGATCGGTATCGTGCGATCGCAAGACAGCCGCTCGCGTGCGGTGTTCGCTTCACGCGTCAAGATGTTGGGGAAAAACGTGCAGCGTCTTTTGAAGCGGCATTTGTTAGGCCGAGTCTATGCCACACTGGTTTCTGAGATGCTGAACGTGCCCGTGTATGATTCCCAGTGTGGGTTGAAATTGGTGCCTCGGCTGGCGTATGAGCAGGTGGCACGCTCCTTAGCTATCCGTGGATTTGCCTTTGATGTGGAGCTGATGGTGGCTTTGCTGAAAATCGGATGCCCGATCGAGGAAGTGCCGATTGACTGGTGCGAGGTGGCAGGAGGAAAAGTGAGCATGATTCGGGATTCCTGGCGGATGGCTAAGGATGTGTGGAAAATCCGTTCAGAAAGGGGCATTGTTGTAGGCTGACATCATGCGCGTTTTGCTTCTCAATCAGTGTTTTTATCCGGACCATGTGGCGACGGCGCAGTATCTGACTGAGCTGGCTCTGGGTTTGAAAGAAGCGGGACACGAGGTAACGGTGGTGGCTTCCTCTCGTGGATATGACAATCCGCAAAATCGCTATCCAAGCCATGAAGTCTGGCGCGGGATTGATATTCAACGGATCTGGACGCCGGGTCTGGGGAAGGGGGCGAAATGGAGACGGCTTGTGGACTTTGCGAGCTTTTGGTTAAGTGCGACATTGATTTTGCTGCGGCTCAAAAAATTTGATGTCACAGTGTGTTTGACCTCACCTCCTCTGATCTCGACTTTGGGGACGGCCATGACGAAGATCAAAGGTGGAGCGGTGGTGCCCTGGATCATGGATTTGAATCCGGATGAAGCCGTGGCTGCCGGGTGGCTGAAGGCTGGCGGATTAGTGGAAAGAGTACTGAGCCTGCTCCAGCGGTGGAGTTTCCGCCAGGCCTCTCGCATTATCGCGCTAGATCGGTTCATGGCCGCGAGGTTGGAGGCTAAAGGGGTACCTGCGGAGGTGATCCATACGGATCCTCCCTGGTCCCATGATGCCGCAGTGCGCTACGATGAGGATGGCCGACAGGCCTTTCGAGCAGAGCATGGGCTGACTGAAAAATTCGTGGTGATGTATTCGGGGAACCACAGTCCCTGCCATCCCCTGGATGCGTTGCTGGAGTCTGCGCATGAGTTGGTGGGACAGTCGCACATTCATTTTCTCTTCGTCGGCGGTGGCAGTGAACTTGAAAAGGTGAAGCGTTTTCGTGATCGGCATGGGCTGCCTAACATCACGACTTTACCGTATCAGCCGATGGCCAAACTGGCAGGCTCTTTGTCCTCGGCGGATCTTCATACGGTGGTGCTGGGAGATCCGTTTGTGGGGATTGTTCACCCCTGTAAAATTTACAATATTTTGGCCCTCGGTATTCCTTTTCTAACCTTGGGGCCTAAGGAGAGTCACTTGCGAGATCTCGCAACCCAATTACCGCCTGGAGACCATTGGGCGGTGGAAAATGGGCACCCGGCAGAAGTGCGAAAGATGATTTTGTTAGCTGCCGAACGACGCTTTACGGAGCCGAATCCTGCGGCTCAAAGCTTAGCCAAGGAATTTGCCATGGAAGTCTTGCGCTCTCGATTGATTCAAGTCATTGAAGAGGCTGGAAAAGAATCGTGAATTGAATGGATAGGATCACTGCCATGCTGGCTCTCGCGAAAAACTCTGCTGAGTTTGTAGGGCCTTTGAGGCCTCAGCTCTTTGGCTGGGAAGAGATCGTGATCTTTTTCATAGGGGCCATGATGATCAGTTGGGTTGGAACCTGGAGGGTGATCAAACGTCAAGGGACGCTGGGGCTAGACGCACCTGATGGAAGACGTAAACTGCATGAGAAGCCGGTGTCTCGCCTTGGGGGGGCACCGATTTACTTCGCGCTGATGCTGGGCATCGGGGTGGCCTTCTGGTTCCGTCGAGGAGCCTTCGATGGGTGGTTGCCTTTGATCCTCTGCAATTCGCTCATGTTTTCGGTGGGATTGGTGGATGATCTGAAGCCTTTGGGGGCGCGGGTCAAGCTGGTGGGACAGATCGGTGCGGCGTTAATCCTTTACTCCTTCGGTCTATCCATTGACGTACTGAGCAATCCCTTTGGTCCAGGGGGGCTTGAGCTCGGGTGGTGGAGCTTGCCACTGACATTGCTCTGGTTGGTCGCTATTCCCAATGTGATCAATTTGATTGATGGGATGGACGGTCTGGCGGGTGGGTTTGGGCTTTTCCTTTCACTCACGCTGGCCTTTGTGGGGTTCATTTCTGGGTTCTCGGACGTGATGATTGCTTCCATTGTGATGGCGGGAGCGCTGTCTGGATTTTTGTTTTTTAATTTTCCGCCAGCGAAGATTTTTCTAGGGGATGGCGGCGCGTATTTGATCGGCTTTTTCGTCGCGTCAGTCTCGCTGAAATGTTCCAATAAGGGCTCGATCATCGCGGCTCTTTTGGTGATCGTGATCGCCCTGGGTGTGCCGATTTTAGACACGGCCTTTGCCATTCTCCGGCGCTCGATCCGTGGGGTGCCAATCTTTCGGGCGGATGCTGAGCACATTCATCATCGGTTAATCCTTCTGGGTTACAGCAAGGGGCGCGCGCTGGTGGCGATGTATTCGGTCTGTGTGGTTCTCAGTCTGGTGGGCATCAGCATTTTGCTAACAAAGGGAGTTGCCTTACCCGTGGCGGGGGCCGTGCTATTTCTTTTGGCCATCGGTGCTGCTCGCTACCTGGGCTATGTGCGCAGTTGGTCAAATTTGCGCCAGCAGATAGACATCGCGATGGAACGTAGGCACCGGCTGGAACATGCTCGCGCCCACGCAAGAGTGCTGGACTTTGACATTGAGCTCTGTGGGAGTTTGAAGGAATTCGAAACTCTTTTCCGTCATCGGTTGAAGTGGATGGGATTTTTACCGGAAACTGAACCGGGGGGAATACCGGTGGTGGTGCAGCTAAGTGGCGGACGTGTCTTTACCTTGCGTCGGCCGGAGGATCAGCATGAGGCCGATGAATGGCTGCGCCGTGCAGAAGAGCTGGTGACGGTACTCGAACGGTGCCTGGAAAGATGGCAAGGTCTGCCCCTGCTGAGTGACGGGGAAGATGCGCGCTAGTCCCCCGGACTCCGTGTTTATTTACTGAATTTCAAACCGATGTCATCCAACCCGCTAAGCGCTGATAAATCCGAAACGGAAGTGCCTTTGCAAAAGGTCAAAGTATTCAAGCGGAGGCGAGTGTCTGTGGAGAAGAGTGAGGCTGAAGAGACAGCGCCTGGCTGGCGGGGCGTGCTACTGGCCCTGGTCGTGATCGCTTCGTTTTTGTTGGGATCTGGATCCGGGGTTTGGTCCCTTGGGGCGGTGTGTTGCTTGATGGGCGGGGCGGTGGTCTTCGCTCCTCCAGCTTTTCGGTTGCCAGGTATTGCGGCGGTGAGTCTGTTAATCTTCGGCTTGGTTCCTTTGGTGGGGCTGCTGCCTGGGAGTTGGTTTGGCATTCAGGCCCCGTGGCGTGATAGCTTGCTGGAATCCTGGGGCATTGCAGTGCCACAGACACTCTCACCAGATCCGCGAGCCAGTTTTGAATCCTGGTTGGTGGTCATGGCTGGGATGGCGTGGCTGTGGACGTGCTTAGGGCAAAAGATCTCTGATGAGGGCCGCCGCTGGTGTTTATACACTCTGGCTGCGGGGGGGGCGCTGGTAGCGGGGGCCTCGTGGATCCACAGTGCAGGCTATCCTTTTTCCTGGTGGCCGCAAGATCCGCTGGGCAGCAGTTTTGGCCCGTTTGCAAATCGAAACCACACGTCGAGTTTGAATGCAATCACGTGCATCCTATGCGCGGCTGCGACTTATGATACCTACCGGAGAAAGTCTTATTTGGGGTGGATCTTTGCAGGGCTGTTCTTTTTGCCGTTGATCACCATTTTCATGAACACCTCAAGGGGTGGTCTGTTGATCTTTTTCGTCGGCATGGCGGTGTGGATCACCACGGCTGCGATGAAGCAGGGATTGTTCCGAAAGATGGTAGTGGCAGTGGCTATCCTGCTGGCTGTTTTCTCCGTGGCCCTGGTTTCCAGTGGCAAGTTGGGGGAGCGTTTGCGGGGATTGCTCGTGGAGGAAAAGGCCTCTGTCTTCACCTCTTCCTTACGGGTGGATTTGGCCAAGGCCACCTTGGCCAATGTGGTGGATCGGCCATGGATCGGGCATGGGTTTGATACATTCAGTACCATTTTTCCGGTCTTGTCGGATTTGGATGTTTCTGGGGTGCGTTTTTTGCACCCTGAGAGTGATGTTCTTTTGCTCGCCTTTGAGGGAGGTCTGCTAGCACTGATGCCTTGTGGTTTATTGCTGCTCTGGGTCATCAAATCCACAGGGCCTTGGAAGAAGGGGGCGGTGGATCATCGCTCGCATGAGAGATCTGCCCGACGCTGGCGGCAGACCGCAGCTATCGGTGCGGGAATGGCATTGGTACACTCCTTGTTTGATGTGCCTAACCACGGAATTGCCTACGCCATGCACACTTCACTTTTGCTAGGGCTAGCCATCCGGCCTAGACGGCTGAAGGTGGCTACAGGTCGGGTGGAGCAAACCTGCTTTCGCCTCGCAGGCGTGGCGATTGTGGCCTTAGGGGGCGTATGGCTGGCCATCGCTTCATCGGCTTGGTTGCCGAATCTTCCTGCGATCGTTCCGGTGCTGAAGGGGGAGGTGTTTGAATTAACGAAGCAGGGCCGTTTTCGCGATGCTTTGGTGCTGGCTGATCGGGCGATTTGGCTGACGCCTTTAGATTACCGACTTTATTATTTGAGGGCGCAGTTGCTCTTGCAACTCCGGCAGCGCCCTGAGCGTGCTTTGTTAGACTTCGGACGTTCGCGGACACTGGAGCCGCACTATGCAAATACTTGCTTTGAAGAAGGGGTGTATTGGCTGAAATTTGCACCTGAGATGGCCATGATTCCTTGGCGGGAATGCTTGCGTCGGCACCCCCGGGAGTCGGGTGAACTCAGTTCCGCTTATGGTGAAATGCTAGGCTACACGGGGCTCTTTCCAGAGCTGAGACCACCCCTCTGGGCCATGGCGGAAAGCCCTAAAATGCAGATCATTTTTCTGAACGCTACGCAACGCGGAGCGGAGTGGGAGGAGTATCTGAGTAAGTTTTTAGCAAACCATCCCAAGCTGGATTCTGTCGATCCTGAGCAGCTCCAGATTTTCTTTAAACTATGGCATGACAAAGGCAATCAAGAGAGATTGGTCGAGTGGTTGCAGGCTCATCCCAAGATGCTGGTTTATGGGTGGCGGCATGTGTCTCAAAAGTATGCGCGAGACGGGAAATATGAGGAGGCCGTGCTGCTGGTGAGCAAGTTTTTGAAGCGCCCGGAACGGCCAGCAACCTTTGGTGTGGCGGATGTGGCGCGGTTAGAAAAAGCCTTTGTTTTTAATCCCTCCGATCCACGGCCTGGTATCGAACTTTTTTATGCCAAGCGTGCGATGGGAGACCTGACCGCGGCCCGGCTAACGGCGGAAAAAGTGGTGGCGCTAAAAGAGGTGCCCCCGTACATGAAGCTGGAACTAGCTTACATCTACATGGATCTTCATGATGCGCGTCAGGCCTGGGCGCTGCTGGAACAGGTTATGCTGGCAAGCCCTGAAATTTAAAGTTCGCGCGAGATTGCGTGGCGTTAAGCGATTTTCCAGATCCGCGCTGGAGCGCAGGCCCAAGTGGCCAGGTTCTCATGTTCGCCGCGATATTCGCCCCCTGCCGCCCACGGGGAAAAGGCCGGCAGAATCCAATGCTGCATCTCTGCGCAGACGCGCTGTTGGACTAGAGCCGGGAGTTTTAACTTCATCCCAGCGCCGTCACGGAGGGAGATGGCTGGGTGCTCATGGCCTGTGATGAAGATCACCTGTGAGTGGTGGCCAAAGAGGTCCTCTGCCAGTGATGGCGGCGCTATGCCCTGGTGACCATGATGGAAAACGAAGTCCTCTTCCCGATGTGTTTTTTGCAGATGCCACCCTTTTTTGAGCCCCGAGCGATCATGGTTGCCTTCGATCAAAATGAGCTCAGGAACATAGGTTCGTAGGTTATCCAAAAAAGCGCCTGTCTGCGCCACAGAGCCGCTTCCATCCATGATATCTCCCACGATGATGAGTTTGTGTGGGCGATGATCATGGAGCAGGGCCAGCAGGGTGGCGCGGCACTGGCCCATGCCCCAGTGGGGAAGGAGGGCCCCTTGGCGGCTACGGTGGACTTCATATCCATAATGAAGGTCGGCCACCGCCATCCATCCTTGCGTTTGATGCACCAGCGCGCGTCGTGAATCCAGCAGGATACTCGGTGCGATCTCAGCGGTAATGGCAGATGAAAGGGAAGCGGGCACCTTCACTGATACGTGTGAAGGGGAGCCCTGAAACATAGAATCCAGCCCTTATCAAAACAGCCCGACCTGGATAAAGCAGATCGGGCTGTTGGTGGGAGGCAAAAAAGTGCGCTTATTCCAGTTCTTCGAGGTAGTCGAGTAGTTCGGCCTGCTGGGGGGCCGTCAGCTCACGGAAACGAGCATGGTTGGTCGTGCCCGGTGCATGGGTGGTATTAAAAATCACATCCAGTGTGGCCGCTTGGCCCCGATGCAGATAGGGTGGGGTGCTCCACACGGCGCGTAAAGTGGGGGTGTCTAGACCTGTGAGCGTGCCAAAGATCCGTTGGCCGCTGGAGGCATTTTGGGTGCCCACATTGTGCAGCGGAAAAGTGGTGGCATTGCTATCGGTCATCGGGGTCCCCGTGTGGCAAGTCGCGCAGCCTTTATTGGTGAAATGGGTGGCACCTGCGACTGCGCCAGCGGTGAAGCTGCCATCTTGATTTCGGTAAGGGCTGACGTGGAAGCTATTCAGCGAGGTGACGTAAGCGGCTAAGGCATCGAGATCCGCACTGAGACCCGCATTGGAGGTGCCCAGAGGTGTATTCACAGTGCCATTGATAAGGCCAGAGCCTCCACTGAGATCGCGGATTTGATTTTCAAAGTCCTGCACTTCATTGAAGTTTGCACTCCAGTGCAGAGCCCCATGGCCCATGCCGGCATGACCACGCAGATCAATGGTATTGCGCAGTCCTTCGCCAAACTGGGTGAGATCCCACACACGTCCATCTTGGTCTCCTCCAAGGTGGCAGGAAGCGCACGAAATGTAGCCCTCTGAGGCCAGTCGCACGTCTTCGGAGTTATAGAATAGTTTTTTCCCTTGGAGGACCGTGGCGGTCAGGGGTTCAGTCGTCGTCAGATCCACTGAACCTAGAAGTGTGGCGGCCGAGCCCGTGCCCGCCGTCAGTGCGGTGATGTCAAAGACACGTACTTTGCGTTCGAGGAAATTGTGCACGTAGAGCTTGCTGCCATCTGGGCTGGTGCATAGACCACTAGGGCCAAAGCCGAGGACCTGAGTGCCTGTGGCCGTGGAGATAGCGGGCAAGGTATTGCGGGTATTGGTGTCAATCACCACCACTTGCTCATTGCCGATCGCAGCCGCGAATAGCAGGTCGCCTCGTGGAGAAAAGCAGCTTGATACGGTGATGCCAGTGTTATCAATGTCAATGCGGTTGGCGGTCAATTCGGCATTGCTAGTTAGGCTGAGTTGGGAAATGAGAGAGCGTACCGTATTCTCATGGTTCAGCGGGTTGCCATCCCGGGCTGTAGAGGTGCCTCGGGAGATATTGTCCTTTTTCGCGTTGATCCAGGCCTTGAGTCCATCGGGAGAGATCACCACTTGGGAAAGGTAGTTCGCCACACCTCGGGCTGCATTCGGGGCATCCACTGTGGTGGTATCGCGATTGATAGCAAAGGTGCGCACCGGGGTGGCATTACCGGTTAGGACAATCGAAGCTGGGGTATATTCCCAGACTTCACCGCGATTGTCAGGAGAGCGGAAGCGGCTGACAAGAACACGTGTGGAATCCGCAGTGACTGCCAATCCGCGCGGGGCAGATCCAGTATCTACAACACCGGTTTGAGCACGAGTGGCAGGGTCGTATTTCAAGACACCTTCCAGTCCCTCGCAGGCGATAAAAGCAGCACTGCCATCTGGACTAAAGGCGACTCCTACAGGGAGTGAGCCGCGTCCTGTATTGAGGGTGGTGAGCACCGCCCCAGTATCGGCATTGATGATGCTGACGCTGCCAGCACGTTTGTTTGCTACCCAGACTTCCGCATTGCCTGGGCGGATGGCGAGTGCCACGGGTTCGCTATTGGCTCCCAGGTTGATGCGGTTGTTTACAGAACGGGTGACAGCATCGAAACGAACCACAATGCCCTGAGGCGGAGTGCTGACATTATTGTCATGATCGTTGCCATCTGGGGCGACGACCCATACCTTGTTGCGGCTGCTATCATAGGCCATTTCGGCTGAGATGGAAGGCGGCGTCGCCGTAGGGGCATTGTAAATGATTTGAGTCATCGTCGTGCTGACATCGGCACTGCCATCGCTGACAAAAACGGTGACCACATAGCGACCAGGAGCGCTGTAGGTGTGGCCTACCGCAGGGTTATTCGTCCAGGAGGTGCTGGTGCCATCACCGAAGTCATATCGGTAGAAAAGCTCCGTGCCCACATTGGGATCACTGGCCGTTGCGGTGAAGGTGACCGCAGTGCTGGTAGTTGTCGCGCTGGCTGTGGAGGCTAGCGTGGTGATGGTCGGTGTGGCATTGGGGCTTCCTTCGCCTAACGAACCGATGTCGGTATTGCTGAGCAGTTTGTTATACAGGCGAAGGTCATCTATTTGACCATGAAAATTACCACTGGTGACCAGCCTACCGATGTAGAGGGCGAGGTTGTTGGCAAAATCCGTGCGAATGCTGCTGTCAGTGCTCACGAGGCGGCGGTTGCAGTAAATACTCGCCGTGCCAGCGGTGCGATTTACGACAACAGCGAGGTGGTTCCATTGATTGAAGGCAAACACCCCTGTGTTGCTAGAGGCAGAATCGCCCACCGTGCCATTGCCGGTTTCAAAAAGCAGTCGTCCATCCGCCGTGCCCCAGGTATTGATGAAAAAACGGAAGCCATTGCCCATGCTACCGCCTGAAGCATTCGCCAGCACCGTGCGTGAACCCAAGGCGGAGGAAGTGACCTTGGCCCAGAGGGAGACGCTGAATTGATTCCCTAAATCAAGGGCCGTTGTCGTCGCATGATCATCGAGACCATTGGCAATCCCATCGAGATTGAGAGACTCGGTGCCTTGGGCGTGGTCGGCGGAATAACCCGCGCCATTGAGGAGTGTAGCCGTACGATTGAATCCTGATTCATCCCCGCCACTGCTGTCAAAGCGCCAATGGGCCAAAAGTTTACTGATGGCCAGCACTCGGATCTCCGTTTCAGTCAACCAACGTGGATGGATGCGGAGGTCATCGAGCTGTCCATTCAGCAAGCTCGCATTGTCGGCGGTACGGCCGATCTGGAGGGGGCCAGCAGTGGTAAAGTCTGTGCGGGCCGTGCCAGCAGGTGTGCGGTCTGTGCCATTGACATAGATGCGCGAGAGGCCACGCACGCGATCTATCATCAGGGTGACATGAGTCCAGGTGTTGTAAGTCAATGCATTGTTAGCCGTCTGCACTTGGGTGCCGTTGGTGCCATTGCCCGTCTCCAAAATCAGGCGACCAGGAGTGGTGTGTGTGGAACCTGTGGCATACAGCCTCCAGCCTGCGCTGTTCAGGCCCGCGTTGGAATTGGCGGCCAGTGTTTCCAGGGTGCTCGTGCCGGAAGTAACGCGCACCCAGGTGGCGAGCGCGAAGCTATTTCCCAAATCGCTGCTGGGTGCAGTCGCGTAACCCGTGCTGCCATCCAGAGCGATTGAGGCCGAGCCCTCGGCGGAGTCGGCTGTATTGTAAGTCGCACCAGTGCTGCTGAGATTAAGTGCGCTACCATTCGGCGCTGAAGTGGCCGTGGAGCTGTTCATCCGCCAATGAGCCACAGGGTTTTCACAGAGGCTGCGCAGTTGGTCAAAATCGGCAGCGTTAAGCACTCGATTATATAGGCGGAAGTCATCTAGGTGCCCTCCCAGGTAATAAGGACCAGGGCCCATTCGTCCCAGTGCTAAAACGGCACTGGTGGTGAAATCCGTGGTGATGCTGCTGTCCGTCGTACGGTCCGTGCCATTCACATAAATGCGGGCCGTGCCCGTGGTACGATTGACCGTGAGGCCGATGTGTACCCACTGGTCAAAAGGCATGGTGCCGACGGCTGTGGTAGCGGCATTGCCTGCGGTACCATTGCCCGTTTCTAGCTGGATGCGCCCGGCGGTAGTGGCATGGGCAGATCCGTAAACGAAGAGTTTGAAGCCTGCGGTGGAAAACCCACCAGCACAGTTGCCCAATATGGTTTGCAGTCCAGTATTGCCGGAATTGATCCGTGCCCAGGTGCTGAATGAAAAGGTATTCCCCACATCTAAACTCGCGGTGGAAATGACATCATCCGTGCCATCGAGTGCCACCGCACTGCGACCGACCAAGCCGGCGCTCCAGGGGCTTGGGGGGAAGTTGGTGAGTGTCCCGTCATTGCTGCCTGCCGCGTCCTCAGCCGTGGTGCCAGAGGTTTCATTCAGCGGGTAATGCAACACTAGTCCTGCACCCGTAGTATCCACACTGGTGCCGGTGGAAAAGCGAAACACACGTTCCGTTGTGATGGCGTTTCCCTGCGTGTCTTTGATGCCGCCAGCCGTCACCACGATTTCATAAGTGGTATTGGCCGAGAGAGCCGTGGTGGGGCTGAAATTGACAATGCCGCCCATGTTGGAATACGTTCCGGAAATGGCGCTGCCGCCAAAAGGCCGAACGATGAGGCTGCTGGTGCCGATGGATGGCGTGTCCAAAAGGTCTGTGAATGATACGCCGATCATGCTGCTGGTGGCCACCCTCGTTTCACCATCCAGTGGACGCACGGCATTGATGTCAGGTGCACGGGTATCTGGAGCGGTATCGTGAGGGAGGATCCAGCCAGCGGAGTTATTGACTGAAGTGCCTGTGTTGGAGCCATTCACGCAGCCGATAAAGACAAGATTGCCGATGGGGATGGCCACTTCGGGTTTAGGCGTGGGGCTGCCGGATTCGATCCGTCCTGGCAGCGGCACATTGGCCACAATTTGAGCAGGAACAGTATCCACACGGATCTTCTGATAGCGCCCGTTCCCGACGTTACCCAAGTGGACAAATTCATCCTGCATCACAGGGTAACGGGGCGTGCCACCGAGGGTGGTGACTTGATCCACCAGTTGGATGTTTTCGGGATTTTGGATGTCGTAGATGTAAAGGCCGCCTGCCTGGCCACCGCCATACAGACGATGGCCGCTGAGGTAGGAGGTGTAAGTGTTGGCCCCGGTATCTCCACGATAGACACTGATGAGAAGGGGATTGGTCGGATCACTCAAATCAAACGTGGCAATGCCATTGGTTAGGCTGGCTGAGACGACCAGGACGTTTCCCAGCACATACACGGAGGCGCAGCGAAATCCGGTGATGGTGGGAATATCCACGGAACGAACCAGCGTGGGTGCTGCTGGATTACTGACATTGAAGATGTCAATCCAGCCGCTGGCAGTGCCATAACCTTCCCCGCCTGTGTAAAGGTATTTGCCAGCCCAACAGGTAGAATGACTGGAGGATTTACCGCCTGATCCCTGAACCGTAAGCGAGGGGGCTGCGGCATTGCTGATGTTATAGATGGCAAATTTACCCGCACGCACCTGAGTGAGGTCCCCTGAAAACCCCATGTTGTGACTCTTGAAAATGTTGTCATTCAGGTGGGTTCCTACCACGCTGGGATTCACCACTGTGGGGGTTGCGGACTGAGACAATCGCCAAGTTGTGAGGCGTGCATAACCTGTCGGATCACTGGCTCCATTGCGTCCTCCTGCGATGACTAGATGGCCTTGGTGCATGATCGCATAAGTCGGGGCGATGCCGATCTCCAGCGAAGTAAACGTTCGCAAGGGCACATAGAGCTGGCCCGTGGTGTAGGTGGACTGGGGGACAGGCACCTGAGCCTGTAAGGTGGCAGTAAGTGCCAGGGCAAGAACTCCGCGAGTAACGAGGGAGCGAATCATGGTTGGGTGTCGGGTTGGTTGACACCCATGGATCTATCAGAAATGGCCTAACTAACGCTTGGACTTCGTGACGGATTTTTTGGACAATCTGACGGGGTGGCACTTTGTTCTTTTTGCCGATACGCCAGTGGCGTGCAGTGATAACGCCGCACAAAACAGCGGTTGAGGTAACTTTGATCGCAGAAGCCTGATGCTGCAGCGACATCTGCCACCGGATCATCGGTCTCGCGGAGGAGTTGGGCCGCGCGAGCAAGCCGGAGGTCGCGCACATAGTCCACCAATGTGTGGCCAGTGGTATGCTTGAAAAAGGTGCGGAAGACGGTGCCGCCCATGCCTGCAGCGGCGGCGACTTCAGCCAAGCTAAGGGGGTGGGTGAATCGCTCCGCGAGGAATTTAAAAACGCGACGTAGTTGCTCCCGGCGAGTGTCTTCGCGTGCGAGTGCTCGCGGGTCAACTTGCCGAACGCCGAAGGCTTCGCGGAGGTGGTGCAGCACCGTTAGCAGGTGTAGCTTGCATGCGGGATAATGCTCGCGGGCGGTGCCCGGGGCCGTCGCCGCTTCATGCAGGGCCAGGAGAGATTCATGCACGCGCTGAGCCAGCGGGTGGCTGCTTTTAAGCATGGGAGGCACCCCAGAAGGACGCGCCCGTAGCGGATCTAAAAACGCGGCATCACCCGAAAGGTGACCATTGCAGGTGATGAAATCCGCAGGAAATAAAATGACCAACGAGCGATGCGGCCCACTGAGTCTGGACACACCATGAAGGCGCAGAGTATCCACAATCAAAAGATCACCGGGAGCAAAGTCCACATCCCAACTGCCCATGCTAAAACGGCCTGCTCCATCTACGGGAAGGATCATTTCGTGGTAGTCGTGCCAGTGCATCCAGTTTTCTCCCACCATGCCCTGATAGGTGGGAAAGGAGTAGAGTTTAGTCAGTAGAGGCAGATCGGGGTCAAAGTTACGTCGCAGGTAGCGGCGATCATCAATGAGGGGGTGAATCTCAAAGGGCTGCGGTGCAGCCGCTGCTAACTGCGTGAGAGCTGTGGGGACGATGGAGGGCGGAAGCTTCGGTTGGAGGGCCACGGGTGGGAGGCTAACGAAAAATCCATCAGCAGGTCCAGTGCAAATCACGGAGAGCACTGCTTCTATCATGTCTGATCGAGGAAGGCATGATCTGTGCTCGACACAGAGCGAGATGTCCTTATCTCTGCCTGGATGATTTTTACCGTGATTCTGGCTTCACTTTTTGAAATGCAGACACTGGGTGCTCTGGTTCTCGTGGCCCTGGTCTCTTCATTGTTCGCTTGGTGGTTGCAAGAGCGAAAGCTCCGTCTGCGACAGGCTTTACACGCACAAGAGAGGATGCAGGGGCAGAGTCTTCTGGAACAGGTGAAGTCCAGTGCGGCTGAACAAGCCGCCAGCGCCCAGTTAAAACTAGAGGAAGCTAAAGCTGAACGAGTGCAGATGGAAGAGCGTTTTGCTTCTCACCGGGATGCGGCCCAACGCCGAGAAACGGATTGCCTCGCCCGCATCGGCTCTCTGGAAACGGATCTGGCGACGACTCGCGAAATCGCCGCCCGTCTGGCCCCTACCGAGGCCCGTGTAGGAGATCTGGAAACCGCACTGCGTGCGGAGCGGGGGCGCACTGCGGCTCTGGAACAAACGCTCTCCGTCACCACTTTGCGAGCTCAAGAGTTGACCACACAACTGCAGGACATCCAAACACGACTGGGCAGCCAACTTGAAAAATCGAAAGTTCGCG
Source organism: Prosthecobacter dejongeii (assembly GCF_014203045.1). NCBI lineage: Bacteria > Pseudomonadati > Verrucomicrobiota > Verrucomicrobiia > Verrucomicrobiales > Verrucomicrobiaceae > Prosthecobacter > Prosthecobacter dejongeii. The sequence goes on along the minus strand of NZ_JACHIF010000009.1, from coordinate 114,442 downwards.
AAGCCGAGCTGATGCAGCAATTAGCGAATCAGGAGCAGACCCTTGCCGTGGATCAGGCGCGATTAGGCACCGTGGATGATGAGATTTCCCGTTTGAAGGAGAATCATGCAGCTTACCAGACCACTGCAGAAAATCGAATCACAGGTCTCCAGCGTCAGCTAGCTGCGGCGGAGGCCAAGGCTGCGATGGTGCAAAAGGAATTCATGAGTGCTGTAGGTGTGCTGCCAGAGCCTACGGCTGCGGTGGTGGGTGCGCCTAACGACAGGCGTGTCATGGAATTGGAAGCAAAGATTTCCCAAACGGAGGCGGAGGCCCGAAAAAAATCCCGTGAAGATGGTTACCGCATTGCAGAGCTGGAGTACCGACTCACTGAAGCTCAAGAGGCCTTGGCTAACCCAAAAGTGCACGACGCTGCATCCCCAGAAATCGAAGCCTTAAAAGCCGAGGTGAAAGCTCTCACGGCTGACAAAGAGGCGCTGGTGCATGATCTGGAGACACTGAAAATGCTCAAGGCAAAGTCGGTAGAGCCCGTGCCTGAGGTTCTAGAACAGGGCTTTCTGCTCATGGATGATGACGCTCCTGCGCAATGATTTTGCCAGATGGGCCACTGACGCACGTTTGATGGATCATGATGTTAGCCCGCCAGCCGCTCAATTTTTGGGAACTCACCTACGGCAGCACTTTGGGGCTGGGCGTTCGTTACCTCTTGTTCGCTGGTATCGCCTGGCTCTTGGGGTATTGGATTTTCAAACGCAGCTGGTTCCACCGCAAGATCGTCGCGCGCTTCCCTAGCTCCCATGAGGTGTGGCGCGAGATCGGCTACTCCGCGCTTTCCATGATGATCTTTGGAGTTGTCGGTGCGGCCACGGTGTATGCCTCACGTCAGGGCTGGACGCAGATGTATGGGAAAATCTCCAAGCATGGACTGCTATGGTTTTGGCTGAGCATCGGCTGTGCCATTGTAATCCACGATGCCTGGTTTTACTGGACTCACCGGCTCATGCATCATCGGAAACTGTTTCGCTGGTTTCACCGGGTGCATCACTTGTCTCATAATCCTACCCCCTGGGCTGCCTATGCCTTTTCACCTCTAGAGGCTCTGGTGCAGGCACTTATTTTTCCGCTGCTGGTCGTCGTGATGCCCATGCACACCTATGCCTTTGGTCTCTTCATGATGTGGCAGATCGTCTTTAACATCGCTGGCCACATGGGGTATGAATTTCACCCGCGCTGGCTCATGCGCTCTCCACTGCGTTACGTCATCAATACGCCGACGAACCACATCATGCATCATGAAAAGCTAAGGGGAAACTACGGTCTATACTTTAACTTTTGGGATCGCCTCATGGGGACGAATCACGAGGCGTATGAACGGCGCTTTGAAGAAGTCACTTCTCGCGCAAAGGGGCCGTCTTCCACACCACCCAGCACTCCGGTGGATTCGCGCTGCGATTGACCGGGCGCAGATGCTGCACCTCATAGGCCCGAGGGGGCAGGGAAGTCGCCCAGTCCGTCAGTGCGGCCAACTCCTGTGCCCCGCCTTCGTGCCCTGGGTAAACGGCGATGGTGAGCAGCCCGCCGGGCTTTAGCAACTGCACGGCAGCATTCACCGCCGTGAGGGTGGTCTCTGTACGCGTGATGACGGTCTTATCGGATCCAGGCAGGTAACCTAGGTTAAACATGATGCCCGCCACCTGGCCCTGATGCTCGTGCTTTACGAGCTCCATCATCGTTTCATGTCCCGCCTGGACCAGGGTGAATTGGTCTTCCTCAATGCCTGCCTCTAGTAAGCGACGGTGCGTTTCTGCCACGGCCGCTGCTTGCACATCCATGGCGTAAACATGACCTGCTGCGCCCACACAACGGGCGAGGAAGAGTGTGTCATGCCCGTTCCCCGCCGTGGCATCTACCACCACATCTCCTGCGGAAAGGCGATCTGCGAGGAGCAGTTGCGCCCAGCGCACGGCGGAGGGCAGGCCACCGGTCTGGCTGGCGAGTTGCGGGAGGCGGGGGGAGGATTCCATGCCAGATTTTGCCGTGCCGCAGCCTCCTGACAAGTAGCACCGGAGGCTGTTTTGTTCCTCTCGGGGGAATTGACAGGTGAAGAGGAGATGCATACTTTGACTGAGTTTGTCTCTTCCCAGAGAAAACGAGGAGTCTGATTCTGACGCCATGGATCAGCCTTCTGTTGTATTTACCTCACTGGCGGCTCCTGACTCAGACCTTTCAATGAACTTATACGTCAGCAATCTTGCGTACAGCGTGACTGATGATGAACTGCGCGGCGAATTTGCTGCTTTCGGTACCGTTTCCAGCGCCCGTGTGGTGATGGATCGCGAGACTGGGCGCTCACGCGGCTTTGGTTTCGTGGACATGCCGAATGATACCGAGGCAAAAATGGCCATCTCCAGCCTTGAAGGCAGCAACCTGGCTGGGCGCGCGATCAAGATTGTCGAAGCCCGCCCCAAAGAGGAGCGTCCACGCCCTGCGGTGGGTGGCGGCGGCTATCCTGACCGGAAGAAATCAGATCGTGGTCATGCGGGAGGATTCCGCAGTCCCCCAGCGCCCACATATAACGATTGGGACGATGGAGATCGTGGCGGCAAAAAGGGCAAACCCCGGGACCGTGGCCGGAAAAACCCTGAAAGCGACTGGGACTAATTCCTCGCTACATTGGTCCTCGAGGCACTGTGTAGGTCATTGCGACCCGCAGTGCCTTTTTGCCTTATAGCAAAAAAGGGATCATTCCAGGGTGTTTTGCTTTGATAAACCTAAATTTAAGGCTTTGCAAAGTGAGAGCTGGAGCCTAAATTTCCGTAACTGACATATTTGCCATGTCTAACCGGGTTTTGGCAAACATGCCCCGAGTGAACTTGCACCCGGCCATCCTGAAAATTTGCGAGCGGTGGCAACGCAAGTTGCTCGACCGGGGGCGGCAGCTACCTCGAATTCATCCCGGATGATTCGCCTGCTTGCGATTTCGGCAAAAGAGCCCACCTTGCGCGCCCTTTTTGCCAACCTGACTGTCCTGTGAGCCCTTCCCACCCAACCGATGACCTCCGCGTGGCGGAGATCCTGCCGCTGATCCAGCCTGCCCTGCTGATGCATGACATCCCATTGGGTGATTCGGAGGCGGTTTTTATCGAGCAGACACGTCGCAGTTCGGAGGCTATTCTCAATCTCAAAGATGACCGCCTGCTGGTGGTGGTGGGCCCTTGTTCCATCCATGATCGCACGTCTGCTTTGGAATATGCCAAGCTCATCGTGGCGGCCCGGGAGAAATACTCCGCAGATTTGGAAATCCTCATGCGGGTGTATTTTGAAAAACCCCGCACCACGGTGGGGTGGAAAGGTTTCATCAATGATCCTCATCTCAATGAAAGCTATGACATCAACACGGGCCTGCGCGGTGCCCGCGGTTTGCTGATGGATCTGGCCAAAATGGGCGTGCCCGCTGCCACGGAGTTTCTGGATGTCATCACGCCCCAGTACATTGCCGATGTGGTTGTGTGGGGTGCCATCGGTGCCCGCACGACTGAGAGCCAGGTGCATCGCCAGCTCGCTTCCGGTTTGTCCATGCCGGTGGGTTTCAAAAACGGTACAGATGGCAGCATCCAGACCGCGCTGGATGCCATTCAGGCAGCCGCTGGCCAGCATTGTTTCCTCTCTGTGACCAAGGACGGCGTCGCTGCCATCGTGAAAACTCGTGGCAATGAGGCCTGCCATGTCATCCTGCGGGGTGGCAAGGCGGGGACTAACTTTGATGCTCAGTCCATCGAGTCTGTGGTGAATCAACTCGGCACGCGTGGCCTGCCCGCCAGTGTGATGGTGGATTGCAGCCATGGCAATAGCCTCAAAGACTACCGCAAGCAGCCGGCCGTGGCCCAGTCCCTAGCGGAACAGATGAGTGCAGGCAGCAAGGCCATCACCGGGGTAATGATCGAAAGCCACCTCGTTGAAGGTCGCCAGGATGCGAAGCCCGGTCAGGCCCTGACCTATGGCCAGAGCATCACGGATGCCTGCGTGAACTGGCCGGCTACGGAGTCCATGCTAGATACCCTGGCTGCCGCTGTGCGCGCACGGCGGGCAGCGTAAGGTGACTGTTGTGTTTCACTTTCCAGTTGCTCCCTTCGGCCAGCGTTGCTGGTTGATTGTCTTTCTTTCTCAGTGATCGCTGCCCATATCGAGTCTTTTTCCCGTGCTCGCATCCTCGTCATCGGGGATGTCATGCTGGACCATTTCATCTGGGGGGCAGTGCGCCGCATCTCACCGGAGGCCCCGGTGCCGATCGTGGAGGTGACCAAGGAAACGACCTTTCCAGGAGGCGCAGCCAATGTAGCGCGCAACCTTTCTGCCTTCACACCGCATGCCTACCTGATGGGCCGTGTGGGCAAAGACAGCGCTGCGGGGGAACTGCGCCGCCTCTTGCATGAGGAAGGTGTCAATACCGACCCCATGCTGGAAAGCAGCACGCTGCCCACTATCGCCAAGACGCGCATCATCGCCCGCCAGCAGCATGTGGTGCGGGTGGACCGTGAGACGATTCAAAAGCTCTCCGCCGAAGAGTTGGATGAAGTCTGTCGGGGCGTCGAAGCGATGTTGCCAGAGTTGGATGGACTCATCATTGAAGACTACGGTAAAGGCTTCGTCACACAGGCTTTTGCAGACCGAGTTCTCGGCCTGGCCAAGGCCGCAGGGAAGCTGGTGACGGTGGATCCTTCCCCCCACAATCCTCTCAACTGGCGTGGCGCTTCTCTGGTGAAGCCCAATCGCCTCGAAGCCTTTGCAGCGGCTGGCATTCAGGACCAGCGCACTCCTGGCCCACCTTTGGAAGACAAACGTTTGCTGGAGGTCGGTGAACAGCTTTTGGATCAATGGGCCGTGGGCAAAGTGCTTATCACTTTGGGCGAACAAGGCATGATCCTTTTCCAGCGCGATGCAGCTCCACATCATATCCCGACTCAGGCCCGCGAGGTGTTCGATGTTTCTGGGGCAGGGGATACGGCAATTGCATTCCTAACGCTGGCGATGGCGGTGGGACTCAGTGCAGAAGAGGCTGCGAATGTCGCCAACCATGCCAGTGGCATCGTGGTTGGTAAGCTAGGCACCGCCCGGGTGATGAAAGATGAACTGCTGAATGCCTTCGAAGATTGATTCATTATGTCAGATTTTAATGCCATGCTTCAGGGTCATCTCGATGGCCACCTCGCCACGCTCAAGCGCCTGGATGAATGCCGTGAGACTCTGGCAGCCATTGCTGCGGCATGGGTCACGGCGCTGAAGTCTGGGAAGAAGATCTTGTTCTTTGGCAATGGCGGCAGTGCAGCCGATGCCCAGCATCTCGCGGCCGAATTGTGCGTGCGTTATCGCATCAATCGCCGTGCTCTTGCAGGCCTCGCTTTGACCACAGATACTTCTGTGCTCACCGCTCACAGCAACGACTATGGTTTTGAAACCGTCTTCTCTCGTCAGGTAGAGGCTCTGGCTCAGCCGGGGGATGTGGTGGTAGGCATCTCCACCTCCGGCACCAGCAAGAACGTGGTCGCTGGGCTGAAGGCAGCTCGCGAAGCTGGCTGTGTCGTCGTTTCCTTCACCGCTGAAAAAGGCGCTGACTGTGCGGCCCTGGCTCATCACGCCTATTGCGTGCCCACTCCCGTCACCGCGTTTGCTCAAGAGTGCCACCTGCTAGCTGGGCATGTGCTGTGTGAGTATGTGGAGGCTGCTTTTAAGGACTGAAGAGAGCCTTTTTAGTTAGGCGAAAGGTATCCATGGGACTGAGTCGAAAACTAGCCATGGCAAAGGTCGCATGGCGACTGGGCCGGCGGTTTCAGGACAAGCTGGAACTTCTGCGCCTGTGCGCCTGCTACGGTGGGTTAACTCCATTCCGAGGGGGGCTGGTGAAGGTGAATACCAGTGTGCCTGGTGCACCTGTGCTGCATCTCCGTCATGCTCAACCAGACACCATTTTAATGGTGGAGGTGCTGATGGAGCAGGACTACCGCTGCCTGGAGGCGCTTTCATTCACGCCCACCTCCATCCTCGACATCGGGGGAAACATCGGCCTGGGTAGCTTTTACCTGAAGACGCTTTTTCCCCAGGCCCAGATCACTGGATTTGAGCCTTCTCCGTCGGAGTTTGAAAGGCTTATGGCTAACTATGCCGAATGGTCCGGTTGCCGGGCTTTTCAGAATGCCATTGGCGATGTGGACGGTGCGCATCTTCGTTTTGCTGTCCATCCAGACCGCACTGGTGGCCAGCATGTGCTCGGGGCAGGGGAATCTGGAGATTGGCACGAGATCCAGGTGACCGCGCGGCGGGTGGATGCCCTTATCCATGAGGGCCTGGTAACCGTTCCAGATCTGGTGAAGATGGATATCGAAGGTGCGGAGGTGATGGCCTTGCAGGGCTTTGGTTCATACCTCTCTCAAGTGCGCGCCTTCGTGCTGGAGACTCATTCGGCGGAACTTCACGCCCACTGCATTCGCCTGCTCACCGATGCCGGGCATACGGTGTTAAGTGACGTTTCTCGCTCCCCTGAAGCCCGGATTCTTTTCACGGAAAAGCGGCCTTGATGGCCTAACGAAGGATTTACATATGGACCGCGCCTACTGGAGAAGCCTTTTTGCCACCATGCCGCATGCTCTACTGAGCAGCCTACGTCAGCATGGACTGAAAGGCGTTTATTTAACACTGGCTGTTTTTGTGTTTCGTCGTCTCTGGTTCCCTTTGCAGATGGGCCCCGTCATTCGACTGACTAACTGGCGTGAAGCGGCCAACTACATGGACAACTTCATCCTAGGCGAACTGCGCCACCCGGAGGTGGAAAGATGGGTGCAGAGCCAGCCTGGGGTGGTGATTGAAGTGGGCGTGAATGTGGGCATCACCAGCCGCTGGTGGCTGGCGCAAAATCCAGACGTGCAGGTCATCGGCGTGGATATGATGCAGGAGGCTCTGGACTACACCGGTCGCTGTGTGGGCGAGTTGAATCAAGCCCGCCGCTGGCACCCTGTCGTAGGGGCTGTGGGGGATACCGCCGGGAGTATGGAAGTCGTTTTTGATGATCCTTTGGAAGGCACCAACAGCCTGGACAATGCCCAAGGGGGAAACCGCAGGACGGTGGAAATCAATATGCTGGATGCCTACCTTCAGCGTGCGCCGCAATTGCCGCCTCTCTTGCTGAAAATTGACATCGAAGGTTACGGTGCATTAGCACTGCAGGGCGCATCCACGCTTTTACAAACGGTGCCCTGGGTGGTGGTAGAAACGCACCACGCAGAGGAGCTTTCGCAGTCGGCGGCCCTGTTGACGAAGAGCGGATTTGGCCTGCGGCATTTTCACGGACGGACCATGTGGTGGTCACGGCTGAGTTGACATGATCCTGCGAAATCTCTCATGGCTCACGGTTTCCCAGATCGTGCGTTTGGTCACGGGCCTGTTCGTTGGCACGTGGTTGACTCGTGCTTTAGGGCCAGAGCAGAATGGTTTGTTAGGCACTGCTTTGGTCATCAGTTCTTTGATGGGGTTTACGGCGGAGCTGGGGCTGCGACAGGTGCTGATCAAAGAGCTCTCCACTCGCGGCCACGATGCGGGACTGGTGCTAGGGACGGCTGCGCGATTGATGTTCGGCTGGGGGCTTGTATGCTTCGGGCTGGCGTGTGCAGTTGCGTGGTGGTGGGGAGGGGCGGAGATGCTGATGGTCGGCAGTATCCTGTATGCATCTCTACCCCTGAATGCTTACCTCGCGATCCTTTCGCGCTGGGATGCCGCACAAGAATCTCAGCGGACAGCGCGTTTGGGCATCTTGGCCAATGGACTTGCCGCACTCGCACGGGTGGTCTGCATCCTGGCAGGGGCAGATCTACGCTGGGCTGCTTTCATCATAGTTCTAGAGGTCGCTATCTCGGCTGCCGTGGCTTTCACGTGGGCGATCAAACATGGCTGGGGGCCGGAAATGCGCTCCTGGGACGCGAAGGTGGCGCGCTCTTTGCTTGTGGAATCGCTACCTTTGTTTTTGGCACACTCCGGCACTCTTTTATTACTGCGAGCAGATCAGTTGATGATCTATCACATGCGTGGGGCGGCTGAAGCGGGTGTGTATGCAGCAGCCACTCGTTTATCCGAGATTGTTTATGCGGCAGGGCCTTTGGTCATCATGACTTTCATGCCCATTCTCTCTCGCTCGTTCCAAAGCGACCCTGCGAAGTACCTGCGCCAGTGCGGCTGGTTGTTTGGGGCGCTGAGCTTGGTGGCCTATGGTTCCATCCTGTTTTGGTGGCTGGCGGGAGCGGCTGTGGTGAGATTGTTCTATGGGGAGGCTTTTACTCAGGCCGCCATGGTTCTTTTGGTGCATGGCATCGCGTCATTGCCGTATCTGCATGGTGAGCTCCGAACCGCTTTGTTGGTCATTGAGCGGAAAACGGTATGGAGCATCCGCTGTGCGCTCATCGGCTTAGTTTTAAATGTGCTGCTGAATCTGTGGTTGGTGCCGGATCATGGCGCCGTGGGGGCTGCTTGGGCCACGGCCATCGCTTACACTTTAGTGTGGTTGGGATCCTCTTGGGTGCTACCTGTGCTCAGGCCTTTAGGGCTGCAACAACTCGCCGGGCTAGCTGCGCCTTTTTGGTTCTGGCGGGAGTCGCGCCACTGGCGGGCCTTGATGTCATGAAATTTGAAGTTCTAGATTTGGTCAATCTCCGGCGCGTGGCGATCGTTCGCTGCTGCGGGCTGGGGGATGTGGCGCAGATGACACCTTTGCTACAGCAGATCCGACAGGATGCACCGCAGGCTGTGGTGGAAATTTTTCTCAATGCCAATGTAGCTTCGCTGCTGGAAGGCTCCATCTGGGTAGATCGTGTGCATGGCCTGCCGATGGAAGATTTTACCGCCACACGCAGCGCTCCTTTTCTCAACAACCTATGGGAAAAAATCCGCCAACAGGGCACTTACGATGCGCTCTTTTGTTTGGATCTCGCGTGGTCTCGCACACTCCTCTCATGTCGGGTGAAGGCCGGGGTTCGCATCGGCTTCCGCACGGAAAGTTGGCGGCCTTATCGCCCGCTGGATTTTACGGTGACGGTGCCACTGGACTATGCACGCAATGCAGATCACACCTCGCTTTGGTTTCTGCGTTTGTGGTTAGGCTCCACAGATATGGAAGATCATGAATTTGGGCCGGACCTGGCTCACCTGCGTGATTTTAATACCGACCGTCTGCCACGGCATGTGGCCCTGGTGCCACGAGCCGGCAATGATCTGGTGGCGGGGGATTTAAAGCAGTGGCCTATGACTGCCTGGCCTAAACTGGCGGAGCTACTTTTGGCCCGTGGGTGGCAGCCCGTGGTCATGGGCAGGACGGGTGACTTTGACATGAAGGACATGCCGGAAGGCACGCTGGATATGCAGGGGAAGCACTCCGTCACAGGCGCGGCGAAGTACATCTCCCGATGTGCTGGCTTGATCGGCAATGACTCCGGGCTTTACCACATCGCTCTGGCGCTTGGGACTCCAGCGGTGGGCCTGTTCGGCCCTACCGCTGTCGCGCGCACCGGTCCATTCCGTGCGCCGCATGGTCTGGCGATGACGGCCCCTTTGCCTTGCGTGCCCTGCTGCGCAGATCGCTGCACTGTTGCGGCTGAAGGACGCGAGGAAAAAGGGCGTCCGTTTTGTTTGTCATCGCTGACTCCAGAATCCGTCTGCGAGCGGGCGATCCAACATTTTTTGAGATCATGAATGAGGGCCGCGCAGGTGCTTTGTTTCCCATGATTGTGCTGGGGGGCGTGGGGCTTTTTGCTCTGGCTTCTATTTTGCTCACAGAAGGGAACACCATTGGTGAGTTTTGTCGCTATCTGCTCGCAGGTGGTTTTCTACTGAGCTTGGTTGCTCCGCGCACCGGATTCTATGTGTGGCTGACTTTCTGCGGCTACAATGACTTGCTCAAACGGCTTATGATTATGGGCGGGCGGGTGAGCCATAGTGACCTCCCTTTTGTGCTAGGAATCACTCCAGCGATGTTTGGCGGGGTGGCATTGGCTCTGGCCCTTGGAGGACTCATGGGCACTCGTCGCTTAGTCTTTCGTGACTTGGCTGCTTTATTTGCTGGTGGGGTTCTGATGATGGGCACAGGTGCCTTAGCTTACATGAAAGGTGGTGTGGGCCTGAACGGGGTCTTACAGGCCATTGCCAATAACGGTCTTTATGCCCTGCTCTTGTTTGTTCTACCCATGCTTTTTCGCACTGTCGAAGACTTGCAAAAGCTGTGGCGATTTCTCGTCTTCGCTTTTCTTCCCGTGGCCGTTTATGGCGTCATTCAGCAGGTGCAGGGTTTCGCTGAGTTCGAAATCGAGTACCTGCAGACGAATTTAAGCATCGAGATCAAACAATTGGGAACCGGGGAGGTTCGCGCCTTTTCCACGCTCAATTCACCCAGTGCTCTTTCCGTTGTCTGCGCGACCTTGGCGGTGGCGAGTTTGTTCTTAGGATTTGCGCACCGTGAAAAGAGGCAGCGTCCTTTGCTTCACCCCCTGCTCGCCATGACGTGTTTTGCCATCCACTTTGCAGGCCTGATTGCTTCCACCAGTCGCACACCCATTTTCATTGTACCCATCGCTTTATTTGGTGGGTGGTGTTTCTTTTCAAAATCTCGCACCCGGATGTTTTATTTCTTCTCCGTGGGCAGTTTCCTAGCTCTGGTGGTGGCTTCACCTTGGTTGGTTCAGCGCATAGATTTGGTCAATGAATTCATCGGTCGCTTGGCCGCACCCGGAAGCTTCATGGGGCGCATGTTGACGGTGGGTACCTACTGGGACCGGCTGGAAGGCTTTGCCACGGTGCTGATGAATCTGGATGCCTACACACTGCTGGGATGGGGCATTGATGAGCATGGCGAAGGTCGTTTCCATTTCCACGATCCTTTGAGTGAAGTGCTCGTGCGCTTTGGGGCATTGGCCTTGCTGTTTTTGTTGGTCTCGGGATTCTTATTGCTCGTCCTCAGCCATCGCCAAGCCTGGCGTTTGCATGCCACCGCTGATCGGCAGTTTGCGGCTCGCATGATCGGGCTGGCTTTTGCTCTTGTGGCTGTCTCACTCATCAGTGGCAGCATTCTTTCGGTATTTCCTAACAATGTTTTCTTCTGGCTTTGCCTAGCTGGGGTCGCTGCCTTGGCCCGGCAACAAGCCATGGGTGATCGGAAAGCGGCTGCCCATGAGACACCTGTCCATGGTTCTTCCGTCGCTGTTCATCCGGTGCCCCGAGTGGTGCCAATGCGTCCCCGTATCCGCCAGATCGGAACCAGATCATGAATGCCGCCTTTGCCGCTCTAAAACACCTCGCTCGCCGCTGGCCTCTGGTCCGGGGACGGGATTTCATGCTGAGAAACGTTTTGCGCCGCTCATCCTGGTGCCAGTCCCTGGCCAGCACCACTCCCCTCGTGCAGACCCGAGCGGGTTTCTCCATGAAAGTGAATCCAGGGAATGACTTCATCTCCATGGGATTGAAGCTCTTTGGCAACATCGAACCTGTCACCGAACAATTCATTTTATCTCACGTGCCAGCGGGCGGAGGCTTCGCAGATATCGGGGCGAACGTGGGCTACTTTTCTCTGCTCGTTGCCAATCTGCGAAGTGAGGCCCAGGTGCATGCTTTTGAGCCAAATCCGCCGATTGCCACCCTGCTGGAAGAAAGCGTTAAGTTGAATGGTCTAACAGATCGTGTGACCGTTAATCGTCTGGCAATCGGGGACCAAGTCGGTGTATTACCTTTTAGACTGCACGATACGAATACCGGCCACTCTCGCTTGGCAACTGACGGTGCCCCTGGGGACATCGAAGTGCCGGTGGTGGTCTGGGATGCCTGGTGGGCGCAGAAACAACCTGAGCGCCGGATCCACTGCGTGAAAATGGATATCGAAGGTGCAGAGCTCCTGGCGCTGCGCGGGATGAAGACGTTTTTGCAACAGCAGAAACCCGCCTTGGTGGTGGAGGCTTACGATCATCAACTCCGTGAGTTTGGCTGCACGGCGGATGCTTTGAAGCAGTTCATCCTAAATTTAGGATATCGCGAAGCCCGGCCTGCCGATGGCAATTTTTATTTCACCCATCCCTCTTCCTGATGTCTCTCTTGCGCTCTCTCGCCCGCCGTTGGCTCTTCACCTTCAATACCATCCGCTACCGAGTGGAGTGGCCGCGTATTGAAAAAGCCATGCGCATGACCCCATGCCGTGGGGTGATTTTTGATGGCGGTGCAGGTTCCGGTGAGTTTATCCGTCGTTGTCTCGACCTTGGTTTTGAACAAGCCGTCGCCCTGGAATATGACGAGGGCAATTACGCCCAACTCCAAGCCAATGCTGGGCGACTGCACAATGTGCGCACGATGCGTGAATCTTTGTTAGCCATCCCCCTGCCGGATGCGAGTGTGGACGTGGTCCTTTCCACGCAAGTGCTGGAGCACATCACAGACCACGAGAAAGCTGCGGCGGAACTGTGCCGCATCCTCAAACCTGGAGGATACGCGGTGATCACTGTGCCACGTCCGCCAGAGCCGTTCCCGAATCCGGAGCACATGCGGGAAGGCTACACCGAGGCTGAACTCACCGCTTTGTTCGCGCCCTATGGCATGAAATGGCTAGCCAGCGATTGGTTCCTTACCCGAGATACGGTGGACCGCATGCTGCACTGTGCGCGACTGCCTCTACGGGGGATGTTTGTGCCGGTGGCTCTGGTGGATGGTGAGACACACCTCACCCCGAAAGAACGCCGTTCGTTGCGTCCCTACGGACTCCTCGGCGTGTTTCAAAAACAAGTTTGATGGCCTCTACGGCAGCAACTGAGAATCGCCGTGTGCTGTGGCTGGACCCCTGTTTTCAGGCGGGCCGCCCCACCACTCAGAGCCTCTATCGCGCCTTGCCCTGGATGTTGGAAAAAGGCTGGCAAATCGAGCTTTGGTGTCTCGATCATGATGCTGTGGATTCACGCGTGAAGATCGTCAGGTTGCCTCGGGCTCACAGGTTAAGACTTCTTGAACCCTTGTGGTTTTGGTTTCTCGCTAGGCTGCGGCTGACTTGGATGAGATGCCGGGGGCAATCATGGAGCATAGTGCATACTTCTGGACCTGATATTCCTGGAGCAGATGTGATGTCGCTCCACTTTCACAATCGCACCTGGATTCAGCTTCAGTGGCAAGAGCCCGCACCCTCGCTCAAGGAGCGGCTGCGGGTGCTGCACACGGTCATTGGAGTGATCCAAGAAACGCTGGCTTTCATGTCCAAACGCTGGCGTGTGATACTACCGGTTTCGGAAGGGTTGGCCGCACGGATTCGTCCGCAAATCGCCGCACCTCAACGCATTCAAATCTTGCCAAACCTCCTTGATGAAACGCGTTTTCATTCGGGTGTCAGATCCCTCCATAGGGCAGCCATGCGCCAGCAGATCCACGCCGGAGAAACCGATTTTCTGTTCATCTTCGTCAGCACAGGGCACTATCAGCGCAAAGGATTGTGGTCAGCATTGCGGAGCCTCCAGGCCTGCCGAAAGAGAGCCGAGAAGGAATGTGGACTGCACCTGCGATTTCTCGTGGTGGGGGCAGGGGACCGCGCCCAACAAAATCTCATTCCTCAACTCAATCAAACCGCTCCCGACTGGCGTGACTGGGTCAGCTTGATCCCCCCCACATCCGAGGTGGAGCGCTGGTATGCAGCAGCGGATGCTTTTTTATTTCCTTCCCTTTATGAGACATTCTCCCTTGTCGCACTAGAGGCCGCTGCCTGTGGTTTGCCCCTTTTGGTCACTGCATACGATGGCCATGAAATGTATCTGCGAGATGGGGGCAATGGCTGCCTTCTCCCCTGGACAGTGGCGGGGATGACCCAGCGCATCATGGAGTTTTTGCAGGTGGATCGTCACCATCTTAAAGCAGGGCCAGACCGGTTTGTTCATGCCTCTGGTTATGCCGATGTTTTGGATCAAACCTATGAGTCGGTGATTCGTGAAAGGATGCTATGACTTCCCTTGCTCGCATTCATCTGGCACCCGCTCACCCCTGCATGGGATGGGTCAGCATGAATCGTTACTGGCAAGCACTGCGGGCAGAGTCAGCAGGAGATACCGATGTGCAATCCCTGGTCACTGAGGGACCGCTTGAAGCTCCTGCTGCCTCTCGTTTGAAACGCCAGTGGATACGCCGCATTGCCTATCCCTGGCAGGTGCGGAGTAAGGTGCAGAACGGCGTTCTGCATGTCTTGGACCATAGCTTTGCAGACCTGCTATCTCAGGTGCCATCTGCTGTAAAGACGGTGGTGACGGTACATGATCTCATCCCCCTAACAGACCCGGGGGATCTCACCCTGGCTCAGCAGCAGCGTTTCCAAAAGACGGTGAGATGGGTAGCAAAGGCAGACAGAGTCGTGTGTGTATCACAGCACACCGCTGGGGAAGTCCAGCGGCTGCTCAGAGTCGCAACGGATAAGCTAAAGGTCTTGCCCAATGGAGCTTCAAAGCTGCCGGAAGCGGATGCCCGCATGGCTCAGCGACTGGCGTCACTGCCCCCTTACATTTTCAGTGTGGGCGGTACCAGTCCACGTAAAAACCTCCCGTTTTTGATTCCCCTGGTGAAGCAATTGGCAGAGCGTGGACAGCGGGCCACCGTCGTTCGTGCGGGGGCACTGCTGGATCTGGCCCTAGCCTCTGCCATTCGGGAGCAGGGTGATCTGATCGAACTTGGCCCAGTGGATGATGATGAACTCGCGGCAGCTTATGCAGCGGCTGCCCTCACGCTGGTGCCTTCCACCCAAGAGGGCTTCGGCTTGCCTGTTTTAGAGGCCATGCAGGCGGGCTGCCCGGTGGTTTACAGTCTCGCTACCAGTCTGCCTGAAGTGGCGGGCAAAGCGGGGTTAGGCTTTGAACTAACAGATATCCATGCGGCGGCCAGTCACTGCTGGCGTATTTTGACAGATGCAGAGGTCCGTGTGCAGTGCCGCATCGCCGGACTGGAGAGAGCTGCCCAATTCACTTGGCGCAGCCATTGGCGCGGGCTGCGTACCCTTTATGAAGAGCTGTTGAAAGCATGAGCCATTTCACCAAAATTCATGTCTGGATGCTTTTGGTCTTTGGGCTGGCATTAGCTGCTTTGGTTTTCTGGCAGCCGTATGCAGCGGGTTACGGAGATTTTCGTCTCACCCTCATCCAGGAGTTGCTCATCCGCTGGAAAGATCCCACCTGGCAGCACGGCTTCTTGGCCCCATTCATTGCAGGTTGGTTGGTCTGGCGGCAGCGGGTAGAACTGGGCGCGATGCCGCTGAAAGGCAGCCCGTGGGGTTTGGGTGTCATCGTCTTGTCGATGCTTTTTTACTACGCAGGTTACAAGGCGAATAACTACTACTTCGGTGCTTTTGGCCTTCAATGGTTTGTCGCAGGGACGGTGCTTTGGGCCTGGGGTTGGGCGCAGTCAAAGCGGCTTTTTTTTGCCTGGCTGATGCTGGGATTCATGTGGCCCTTGGTGTTTCTCGAAGAAACCTTGGGCTACCGTTTGCAAGTGCTGATGGTGGAAAGTGTCTCCATCGTTCTCAATACCCTGCAGGTGGATACGATCCGCGATGGAACAGCCCTTGTTTCTGCGCCGGATGTTTCCTCTGGGCGAGTTTTAGGACAATTGTTCCATTTGAAAGTGGATGGTCCTTGCAGTGGCATGCGCTCACTTTTCGCCCTGCTGAAGGTCTCGGCTTTGTTTGGTTACTTCAGTCAAAAGAGCTTGGGGCGCTGCCTGTTTCTTTTCGCCTGTAGCTTTCCTTTGGCGATTTTGGCCAACATGGCGCGCATTTTCATTTTGTTAGGTGGCACAGTGCTTTGGGGGCAGGATTTTGCGGTTGGCAATGCGGAACAAAAAGTTTCTCCCTTTCATTTTGCCTCAGGCATCGTGGTTTATTTGGTGGCTTTGGCAGGCCTCCAAATGATCGGCACTCAAATGAACCGTTGGCTAGGCCCACCCGCTTCGTCGGCTTCGCCTAAAGTTGAATCTGAGTCCTCCGTTAAGCCATCTTATCCTTGGGGAAAAATGGGGATGCTGACGGTTCTCGTTGCAGTCACGTTGTTAGCATGTCGCTTTTCCCCTGAAGTCACGGCTGGAAATGAAGCCGGGGTGGTGATGGAGTTGCCTGTCGGCATTGGCAGATTTATCGGAGATGAAGAAGCGCCCGATCGGGTGGAAAAGGAACTGCTGCCTGCGGATACCCAGTTGGTGAAAATGCGTTACCGCACGCTTTCTTCTCCCGAGTTGCGCGATGTTGCCCAAGTGACGTTGGTTCTTTCTGGGGCAGAACGTCGCAGCATCCATAGGCCTGAAGTTTGTCTGGATGGCCAGGGATGGACGTTGCTGCAATCACGCGTGGTACCAGTGGAGATTAACCCGGGCCAGGTGTTGGAGGTGAAGGACCTTTTGATTGAACGCGTCTGGGTTGCACCGGACGGAACACGGAAACCCTTACGGGCTCACTACGTGTATTGGTTTGTGGGGGCAGACGTCACTACCCCTCATAATGCCACTCGAGTTTGGCTGAGCAGTTGGGATAACATCACCCGCAATGTCAATCACCGTTGGGCCTACCCGAGTGTCACGGCCTGGGTCACGGAAAATCTCGATTCCTCCGAAACCGGACAACGTCGTCGTGGTTCAGATGAGACGATGGATGTTATTACCCAATTGATTCGTGATTTGGCCCCCCGTTTTCAAAAATCGTTGATGAAGGAGGTGCCTGATGTCCGATGAACTCATGCCTCGACGGCTGGATAAGGATACGGAACTGATGATTGACGCCCTGCGTGGCGTGGCAGCTCTGCTGGTCTTCTTTACCCATGCTTTCGATCTCGCTGTTTCTGATGCATACGGCTGGAACTATGCGAGCAATCCTGAGGGCTGGCGCTGGGCCCGCGCCAGCCTAGGGCATGGAGGCTTTTTTGTGTGGTGCTTTTTTATGGTTTCAGGAGTGTGCATTCACCTGTCCATTTCACAGAGTTTGGCCAATCGTCAGTTTTCTTGGAGGCATTATGCGGTAGCGCGCATCTCCCGTATTTATCCATTGTTCTTGTTAGGTCTCGTTTTGGCAGTGTTAGCCTGGGCTTTGCATGAAAATTTTGGTGAAGGTTACAATCCCACGCCATGGCGTCAGCTCGCTGCCAGCTTGTTGAGTTTACAGATCTTGACCACGCCCTTTCCGGCGTATGAGCCTTCCTGGAGCCTGAGTTGTGAGATGATCTATTATGCCATCTGGCCAGCCACGTTACTCCTCATGCGCGGGCGTGTCAGTCGGGCGACGGCTTTCTGCCTGGTTTCAGTTTTGGCTCTCATTGGGGGGATCATGCTGATATGGAAGGTGGGGCATCGGTTTGAGAGTAGCACCTTGGTGGATGGCGTCTGGACGGCGGCGGTGCTTTTCCCTGTTTGGGTTTGTGGAGCCTGGTTAGGGGCGAACTGGGGGAGCCCCACCCTGGCCATTTCTCGTCGCACCTGGTTAACCTCTCTTTTGCTTTGCGTGCTTTCTGAGGGGCTATTGGTGGTGCTGAAGTTCAAAGAATACCCCTCCTGGGCAGTTCACATGGCAGGTTTAAGTTCTATTCCTGGCCTCATGCTTTTTTTAGCGGGGGCACATTATGCCCGCCTGACGACCTGGGAAAAGGCCCCTGCCATCTGTCGTTGGTTAGGCCAGTTCAGCTACCCTTGCTACATTCTTCACATGCAGCTTTTGCTCTTGCTTGACCATTTTGTGGACGAATATGCAGAGGACTATGTGCATCGGCACCCCATCTGGCACACCGTATTTGAATTTGCAGGGGTCCTTATCCTACTGGTCTGGCTAGGGCCCAAATTAGAGCGAACGGCCATGCGTTGGAGATCCTCTTTTCTGAAAGGGACTCGTCCGGTGGCCATGGGTTGAAAGCATTCTTGAGCTCAAAATTAGAAATTTTAAAAAATATTCAATATCTGCTAGATTTATCATAAAATTTAGCGAATCTTAAGCTTATGAAGTACATTGTTCTGTTTTTCTCCCTCCTGTTTGCGTCTGCCCTCCCTTTGAGTGCGCAGTCCATCTTCAATGGGGTGGATTATGACGGCTACATCGGGGTTTATGACATCAATGATCAGCATTACTGGTGGCTGTGTGTGGAGCCAGAAAGCACCCCGGCCGCAGGCGCAGGCACAGGTTTCATTGCAGATGCCGTCAGCATCCTAAACGGATGGGATCAGCAGAACACGGAGCGCCGAGATGACTACATCGCCGATTCGGCTGCTCAAGCAGCCTTGGCTAAACAGGTCGCTGTCATCGAATACGTTCTCGATACCTATCTCCCCATCAGCACCCTCACCACACCAGGCGCTCTCCTGCAAGGCAGTGAAAATGCCGCCTACTATGGCAACAATGAGGCCTTTTATAACTCGATGAATGTGGTCCAGCACTTTCTGGTCGAAACCTATGGCAAAACGACCAAGGTGGATTTCACCGACATGACGGGTTACGGAGACCGCTGGGAGCTAGATCTCAGTGCGGCAGGCATGGCTCGTTCAGACCTCTATCAAAGCATTCTGACTGACGTGGCGGCCAAAGATGGGACCAACTTTTTTGATACCTACACAGCGGTGAATGGTTACTACATCGCCAATACCCTTTACTCGCTCAACAATACGGACCCTCTCGCTAGCGATTACAACTGGCAGGATGTCTTGATCATCGTCGCTCCTGTGCCAGAGCCGAGCGGTGCTCTCTTGATCGCTTGCTGCGGCTTTGCTGTTCTGTTCCGTCGCTGGCGCAAATTGGCGTAAATCTCCTTCCCGCCTAGATCGGGAATTGAGGTTTGGGAAAGTGGGTAGGTGACTGATACTTTTTCGGGTTTCGAAAATCATGACGCACACTCACAGCCCTGGTCGAGTGCGTGCAGAACTGCACTGTCACACCGTCGCCTCTAGCGATGGCATGATCACGCCCGATGGACTGCTCAAAGCGGCACAGCTTCAAAAATTAGACATCATTGCCATCACAGATCACGATACCACGGCAGGGGCGCTGGAGTTTCAAAAGTGGTTTCGTTACAAAAACTCTGCGACGCAGATCCTGATTGGTGAAGAGCGCACCTTGTCCAACAAGTGCCACATCATCGGGCTGTTTCTTCAGGAGGATATTGTCTCAACAGATCCCCAGGACGTGATGGCTGAGATTCATGCTCAGGGCGGTCTTGTGCTAGTGCCGCACCCCCATCGTTTGAAAGATGGTTTGCTGGGCCCTCGCGGGATTGGTCTCTCAGGCTTGACTCAGGCAGATGCGTTTGAAATCCACAATGCCAAAGGCGGCCAGGCTGATAATGTGAAAATGCGCCAGAACATGGCAGGGATAGCTGCGGGCATCTTTGGCGGTAGCGATGCCCACTATGAAGCCGATGTGGGGCAGTGCGTGAATGAAATCACCCCTATTGGGACAGCGGAGGAAACCGTTCGTGCCATGATAGCCCAGCGCACCTCTTTCCGCATCCTCGCGAAAGCTCAGTCTGCGAGTTCGGGCGAGCGCAAATATGCCGCGAGTTATTACGCGGTGAAGCGCTTCATCCAGCTCCCAAAGCCTTTGTTGCCATTGGCTAAGAAAGCGTATCGATTTTACTGGAACACTCGTCGGGGAAATCGGCCTCACTCACTCACAGAGATTGCCACTCATACGGCCATCCACCATGCATAAGAAGTCCATCCGTAAACTGGCCCAGCTTCACGGCTGGTGGACCTACCAGTCCTTTCTGAAGCGCACCCGCACATGGTCAGAAGACCAGCGCCAAGCCTGGATTCGCAAGCAATTGCAACAGACCTTGGTGGGCGCTTTTGAAGGCACGCGGTATTATGCGGAGGTGTTTAAAAACATCGGTTTTGATCCGCGGACAGACTTTGAAGGTCCCCAGACTTTAGCCAGGTTACCCATTTTGACCAAGGAGATCATTCGCGAAAGATTCGAAGATTTGGTGGACCCTCGTTACCGCCGCCTCAGTGCTTATGCTGAGACCAGCGGCACCACGGGTAAGCCCATGCGCATGCTCCTGAATGAGAGTTACATCGCTCTCGACTATGCCTGCATGTACGAGATGTGGGCCCAGGCGGGATACCGGTTTCGCGATCCCTTTCTAGCCTTGCGCAGCTACGTTCCGTCCCGCGCAGGCGACCCCTTGTGGATTCATGACAAAGCGCAGAATACGCTCTTCATGTCGGCTTACCATTTCTCTCCCCGCCTGGCGGAAGAGTACATGCGAGCCATTCAGGATTTTCAGCCCAAATTCATTCGCAGTTATCCTTCATCTCTTCTCGTCTTGGCAGAGTATCTGGAGCGCACGGGACAGTCTTTGCCTTCCGTAAAGGGATTATTCACCGCTTCAGAAACCTTGGCACTCCACGAGCGCGAAGCCATTGAGCGTGTCTTTGGCCGCATCCTCTTTGATTGGTACGGGATGACCGAACCCACGCTGGTGGCCTATGAAGGGGCAGATCACGATGGCCTCAACATGGTCTGGCAATATGGTCATGCAGAGTTCTTGCCAGATGACACTTTAGCTCCCGGGGATTGCCGTCTCATCGCCACCAGCCTGCAAAATCCGGTGATGCCCTTCATCCGTTATGACACGGGAGATATGGTGACGCGTCATGCCTCTGAAAATGAGACGACGCTTTATCCGCGAAAGCTTGCTAGGGTGCAAGGTCGCAAAGATGATGTCATCCTCACACCTGATGGTCGGCGTCTGCCTTCGGTGAATTTCTACTCGGTGTTCCGTTCCGCTCCAGGTGTGGTCAGATTCCAGATTGTTCAATTCGGTGCTTCGGACATCGTCGTGAACATAGAAAGCACCGAGGCCACTTTCGAGCGCCACCCGGCTTTCCTGAAAGTGAAGGAAGAAATGCGCTCACGTTTTGGGGATGCCATGGCGGTGGAGTATCGCATCAATCAACGTTTTGAGACGAATCGTGATGGCAAGACACCTGTGGTGGTGCGCCGTCGGGCGAATAAGGCGGTGGAAGAGCGCAAAGAATACGTGCTTTCTTCCCAAGTCGCCTGGTCACGGTCCAGGGCAGGGGAGGACATCCTCAAGCTCGATTGGAATGAGGCAGATGCCCTTCCTTCAGAACGTGTTCGCGAAAGACTGGCCGCATTGGTGCAGGATGCTCACTCCATCATCTGGTATCCGGAAGCCTACCCTGCGGCGCTGCATGAGGCCCTGGCTAAGCATCATGGGATCGAGGAGGCGAAACTGCTGGCTACCCATGGGTCGGACATGGCGCTGGCGTACCTCACTCAATGTTATGTCACCAGCGGTGACAAGGTGATGATCGTCGCCCCCGGTTATGACAACTTCCGTGCCGTGGCCGAACAACGTGGAGGACTGGCGATGCATTTTACCTTCAATGGCGAAGGCGATTTTCCTCTTCAGGAAATGCTGCGCAAAATTCAGAATGAAGTCCCGCGCCTTATTTACCTGACGAATCCAAACAACCCCATCGGTTATGTGCTACCTCCCGAAAGTATTGCAGCGATTTGTGCTGCGGCCGCCAAGGAGTCTGCCCTCGTCGTGGTGGATGAAGCGTATGCCGAGTTTGCGGAACAAGATTGTGTGCCCTTGCTGAAGCAGTTTCCCAACTTGGTGATTGTCCGCACTTTCTCCAAGGCCTTTGGTCTCGCTGGCTTGCGGGTGGGATATTTAATGGGCGATGTGACCGTCATCGAGACCATCAAACGAGTGGCGAATCCGAAACACCTAACGACTTTTGCTCAAGTGGCTGCACAAACAGTGCTCGAAGACTGGCCGCAGGTCAAAGCACAGATCGAAGAAGTGAAAGTGCAGCGCACGCGCTTCATTGATTTTCTGCGATCTCATGAGGTGAAATGTTTCGCTTCACACGGGAATTTTGTGCTTTTCCAGATGCCCGAAGCCACCGAGCTCACACGTTGGTTTGAGGCCAAAGGCATCCTCATTCGGGATCGCTCCAGTCAACTCGCGCAGAGTGCTCGTATTACCATCGGCGGTAAAGAAAGCACAGATCGTTTGATCGCCCTCTTTACGGACTATTGGCGTGCCAAGGCCGCTGATGAAATCACGGGTGGTTAAATGGCACTCAATGGCCCTTATTCAATCTCTCATGCTTCAGCTTGCCCAATACCAGGATGGCCGCCTTGAGTTGCAGGAAGTGCCTGCACCGGTGCCGCCTCCAGGAGGAATTTTAGTCCAGACCACCTGCTCCGTCATCTCGCCTGGGACAGAAAAGATGAAGGTAGAGCAGGCACGGATGTCCTTACTTCAAAAGGCCAAAGCTCGCCCTGACCAAGTCAAAAAGGTGCTAGATACTGCCCGCATCCTAGGCTGGAAGGCTGCCATGGAAAAGGTGCGCAATCGTTTGGAGTCGCCTTCGCCCCTCGGCTACTCGGCAGCCGGCGTCGTGTTGGCTGTGGATGAAATGAATTCGCGCTTTCGGGTAGGGGATCGTGTAGCCTGCGGGGGAGCAGAATGCGCTTTTCATGCGCAGATGATTGCAGTGCCGGATTTGCTCGCGACGAAGATTCCTGATGAAGTGGAAGATTGGCAGGCCGCCTACACCACTTTGAGCGCGATTTCCATGCAAGCGGTGAGACAGGCCAGCGTGCAGTTGGGGGATCGGGTTTTAGTCCTCGGTCAGGGGCTGGTAGGGCTTCTTGCCACCAGTCTTTTACGCGCTTCAGGGGCTCGTGTCATGGGGGCTGATTATGTGCCCGCTCGACTGGATACGGCCCTCGCTCTAGGTGCTGAGCGGGTGGTGAATCCTGGCCAGACTAGACTGGCTGATGCCGTGCGAGAATGGACCGGCGGCGATGGTGTGGATGCGGTACTGCTCTGTGTGGGCGGTAAGGGCAGCGATGCGGCTGATACCGCCATCACCTGTTTGCGAGATCGTGGGGTCATGGTGATCGTGGGCATCTATGATGCGGAGCTGTCCTGGAAAACCGCTTACATGAAGGACATCCAGGTTCGCTATTCCCGCAGTTATGGCCCAGGGCGTTATGATCCTCAGTATGAATGGGGAGGCAAAGATTACCCCATCGGCTACGTGCGCTGGACGGAGAATCGAAATTTTGAGTCTTGCCTGCAACTGATGAAAACAGGCCAGTTGAATTTGGCACCTGTGACCACTCGCCGAGCTCAATTTACTGAGGCGGTCTCAGTGTATGATGCGCTGATGCAGCCTGGCAATGCGGACATCGGTGTGGTGCTGGAGTACGCAGCACAGGCTCCAGAGAGACCTTCGGTTTCCGCTCCTTTGGCACCGCTGAACGTAGGAACAACATCGCCTGCGAAGTTGCCCATCGCTTGCCCTAGCCTGGATGTCATCGGTGCAGGTAACTTTGCTCGCACCATGCTGCTGCCGCATGTGAAAGGTCAAATGGACCTTGGCACGATTGTTAATGCCACAGGATTGAGCGCTCGCCATGTGAGGGAGAAGTTCGGTTTCTCACTGGCAGAGACAAATGCGACCTGCATTTTTCAAACGACAGGCCGGGCTTTGATGATCGGCACCCGGCATCATCTGCATGCGCCCCTAGTGCTGCAGGGATTGGCCTCAAGTCATCATGTGTTTGTAGAAAAACCACTCTGTCTCACTCGCGCAGAACTGGCTCAGATAGATGACGCCGTTAAAATATCCTCCGGCAGCGTGATGGTCGGTTTTAACCGTCGTTTTGCCCCGGCTGCGGTAGAACTTAAGAAACTGCTCAACACCTTGCCAGGCCCTAAAACGTTGGCTTTCCATGTTTTTGCAGGTCCGTTGGCCCCTGATCATTGGTATGCGAATGTGGAAGAAAGTGGTGGCCGTATTCTCGGTGAAGCTTGCCACTTCTTTGATTTTTCCTGCTTTTTGTTAGGTCGTCCGGTGAAGGTGCTTGCACAGACTTTAGGTCGCCCAGTCTTCCCTGATTCCATGACGGCGCAGATTGAGTTTGAGGATGGCTCCACCGCTCAAATCATTTATTCCGCTGAAGGCGACTATGCCTTCCCCAAAGAGAGCTTTCGAGTTTTTGCCTCAGGCTTGGTGGCCGAGTGCGAGAACTTTCAAAAACTCACCCTTTTCCGGAATCGGAAACGCAGCACACAGACGTTCTCTTCAAAGGGCCATGCGGAAGAGATGCAGGCTTGGCTATCTTATCTGAAGGCTGGCTCGGCACATCCCATGACGTATTCGGACGTTCATCAAAGCATGAACCTGACCTTTGCTGCGCTCGAAAGCCTCCAGTCAGGCACTGCGGCGGCTCTTTAAGGACAATGCATTTTTTATCCTCCATCGCCTGGTACGCACGCCGTCTGCAGGCTATGAATCCTGCGGAGGTGAAGCATCGGCTGGAGGAGCGTTGGCGGAAAATGACGGAACCAAACTTTTTGAAAGGTTTGGAGTCTTTTGATCTCGGGCCGTCCAATCCCAAGACGCCCAAACTCCCTGATCAAGCTTCCGCTCCGATGGATCTCCGTGCCCAACTGGGCGATGATGCGCGCCGCCTACAGAGTGGCAAGTGGCAGCTCTTTGGCTGGCGTGAAGTGGATGTCGGAGCACCGCCCTGCTGGCATCGCGATGCGTTTTGTGGCGTGGTCATTGATCCCGAAAAGCCTGCACAACGCATCAACCATCGGCATCTGCCAGATGGTGCCGATGCCCGAACCCTTTGGGAAATCAATCGTTGGTCAGAAATGACTCGGTTAGCCATGCATGGTTGGCTCAATGAGGATGTATCCGCACTCCGCACGGCGCAATCATGGCTGGAAGACTGGTGCGAAAGAAACCCCCCTGGTTATGGCATCAACTGGACGAGCCCTCTGGAGGCGGCGCTTCGCCTCCTCAATTTCACCTGGCTGGATGCCATGATCCATGCCGCCGCCCGTGGAGCGGAACGGGAAGCGTTAAAGGCAACTCAGTCGGCGCTGGCCAAACGCATAGTGCCAGCACATGCCGCCTGGGTATGGCGTTACCGATCCGCAGGCTCATCGGCAAACAATCATTTGTTAGGTGAATTGGCAGCTTTGGTGGTTGCCGTATCGCGTTGGCCCAGTTTGACCCCACTGGCCTGTTCCGCAGGGGAGGCCTGGGATCTGCTGGGGCACGAAGTTTTGCATCAGTTCGTTTCGGATGGCGGTTCCCGTGAGCAGGCGCTTCACTATCACCTTTTTGCTTTTGACTTGGCTTGGCAGGCGGCATTGACGGTAGGGTGCAAAGCGGGGGACGTGCATGAGAGACTCAAGGCTGCTGCAGACTATTTTGCTGCCTTGGCTGCGAGCGATGAGCCTTGGGACTTTGGCGATAACGATGATGCTCAGGTTCTCCCTGTAACTCAAATGCGAGCACATGCAGCGCGGGAATGGCTCTCATGGTTTCGCGGTGAAGCTGGATCTCTGCGTTATTGGTTAGGTTCAGCACCTCACCTTGCTTCGCGATCACACACACGTCTGTTTTCTGACAGCGGAATGGCGGTGGTCAGTGACCATGACTGGAAAGTTCGGCTAGACGGTTCCCCCCTTGGTTTCGGTGCCTTAGCAGCTCATGGCCATGGCGATGCCCTGCATGCTTCCGTTTGGGATGGCGAGGAGGCCTTGCTCATAGATCCTGGAACAGGTGGTTATTACGGCCACCCAGAATTGCGGGCTGAATTAGCCGCCTGGCAGGCACATAACGGTCCTGTTCCGCAACAAGGCTACCGCACTCCTAAACGCATGGGCAGCTTTCTCTGGGCCCAGCATCATGCTAGCCCTACCATCACCGCCCAAGAGGGAAACCTTCAGGCCACCTTTCAGCATGAGGGGCATCAATTCCGGAGGTCCGTTTTCATCACCAAGGATGCCCTTCAGATCCAGGATGAGGAACTCACCGGCAAGGCTTTTCAGGCACGCTGGATCTTCAGTCCCAAGTGCCAAGTCAAAACTGCTGGCTCAGAGGTGGATGCCGATATTATCGTCCAGCGTGGGGGCCGGGAGTGGTTGTTAAAAATCACGGGCCATTTGACCGCTGCTTCGTTGGAGGAGTGTCGTGTTTCACCTGCTTATGGTTGCATTGAGATGGCTCCTTGTCTCACCGTGATAGATAAGAGCGGGCAGCTATCGCTTTCCATTCGTCGAAAGCGCTAAGCCAGCGAATCCTCGTCAAAGGCACGTTTCACGACGTGTCTTTTTTGTTTTCAGCCTGCCCACTGGTGGCGTCCAGAGATCTGGGCAAAAGCTTTGGAGAGTGCAGTATTCAGTTCCTCTAAGGTGGCCTGTTCCAGTGCCGGGTCCAAAGAGGTGGGCGCGGTCGCCTCCATGACAATATGCGTTGTCGGTTCTTCATGCCAGGAGACCTCAGGTGGAGGAGCTTCACTAACCGGGGGAACCGGTTCGGTCTCGAAGAGATTAGGCACGCTCACATCTCTCGGCGCTGATTGGCTCAGCTCGTCCAGAGCCTGAATCTGTGCGTCCAATTCCTGACAGGCTTTCTGCAAGGATGCTCTCACCGCAATGAGCCTCGCCCGCACTGCCGCAAGTTCGTCTTGAGGGGTGCTAAGATCAGGCAGGGCAGGCAGAGTCATGATTAACTTTTTAAAATTTAAACGCTAATTCCATAAATTTCAAAATTAATATACCGTTTGAAATCATTTTGATCGAATTCGGATCTCCAGACAAGCGTTCTTGCGAAAATGAGAAGGGAGCATGGTAAAAATTGCCCGGTTATCTGGGCCTTTTGACTTGGGCTTGTCCTCACCCGCCTAGCAAGGTGAAGGTGGCACCGCATGAGCGAATTTAGCTACACGCCCTACCTTCATTTACCCCCACTGGCTGGCTTAGCCTCTTTTGAAGAAGCTGCCAAACCTGGGCTGGGAGTCGATGAGAGTGTGGACCGCATCAAGCGGTACCACTTCGCTCTGAAAAGGCTCATGCAAATCCTTCAAGCGAGGTTGACGGCGGAGCCTATTTACGAGCTTAAAATGGCCTTCAGCCTGCACAGTCACTACTGCGCGGAACACTGCACCGCCATGCGCGAAAGGGTGGCGGAGATGCGCACCCCTCCGCTGGGGCTGGAGAAGATTCCTGATTCTCACCTGGACCTCTTCTTCAAAGAGATCCAAAACGCACCCACCACGGCTCAGTTACTCATCGGCCTCTATGACTATGCTTTCCCGGCCCTGCTTCGGGGACTGCGACGACACGTGGCGGAAACCAATCCCTTGAGTGATCACCCCAGCCTGCGCATCTGCCGTTTTGCGGCCTTAGAGATCGCCGAAGTTGTGGAATACGGCACCCAGGCGGTGAAATGCGTGGTTAGTGAAAAACAGCGGGGAGAATCGGCTTCTTGGGTCTTGTTGTTACAGTCTTTGTTAGACGCGGCTGGTGATTTGGATGGTGCCTTAGAGAAAAAAGCTCTCACCCAACCTTTGCAATTCAGCCAGCAGCCACGTGCGTATGAGAAGCTGCCCCAGCGGGATGAGCGCTTTCCAGATCCCTACAACATGGGCGTCCATGCCGAGGAGTTTCTTTACGATCCTCGATTCCAGAGCCGTGACAAGACCCTGATGATGTACTACAAACGGCTGCGTGAGATCGACGTGCCGGAGATGATGGCCACCATTTTGACAGAGACTGAGGCCAAGCCCTGGGGTTATTACAAAGACATGACCCGCCAGCTCTGGGATGAGGCCCGCCACGCCATGATGGGGGAGGTGGGGTTTGTGAAGCTGGGCATTGATTGGCCCCAGCACGTCATGGTGAATTTCACTTGGTCCCTGGGGCTGAACTCTCAACTTCTTCCCTGGGAAAGACATGCGGTGCTCTACTTTATCGAACAAGGGCTCATGACCAAGACGGGCAAACGCTTCGAGTGGGAAGTGGGTGCGGAATCCGGCGATCCTCTCAGCAAACTCTTTCAGGACTACGACTGGGCTGATGAGGTGCTGCATGCCCGTATC
The DNA here is from genome assembly GCF_014203045.1 of Prosthecobacter dejongeii. Taxonomy (NCBI): domain Bacteria; kingdom Pseudomonadati; phylum Verrucomicrobiota; class Verrucomicrobiia; order Verrucomicrobiales; family Verrucomicrobiaceae; genus Prosthecobacter; species Prosthecobacter dejongeii. The sequence continues at coordinate 86,493 of NZ_JACHIF010000009.1, read as the reverse complement.
GGCCGGGACTGGTATGTCAGTGCTTTTGGAGATCAAAAAGAGGCGATTGATTTCGGCAGTGCCTGCTGGAGCAAGGTGCTTAGCAACTGGAGTGCCTGGAAAGAGGAAGGGAAAACAGACCACCGCAACTGGTGGCCAGGGCTTTACCAAAACTTCTGCGAGCGACAGGGCCTCCAGCCAGACCCCCAGGCCCTGGCGTTTGCGACTACCTATGAGGCCACCCGGGCAGATCTGGAAAAACTGGCTGCCAGCGCATGATCTCCGTTCATTCATGGGGAAGACTCGCCTGTGTGAGAACGTACTGAGGGGCGCATACTAAAAGCGCATTTATCTAGCCATTCGTTCCGGGGTTGCTAGCATCGCGCCTTTTCAAACCCCCATGGCTGCTGATTCTACCTCACCCCTCGACCGCGCCCGGCGGAAGGCCTTCATCCGCCTGCTGCCTGTTCTCTTCATCAGCTACATGATCGCGTATGTGGATCGTGTGAATGTGGCCGTTGCGAAGCTGACGATGATGAAGGACATGCCGGCCTTCACGGATGCCGTCATTGGTTTTGGCAGCAGCTTATTCTTTATTGGCTATTTCCTGCTAGAAGTCCCCGGCACCCTGATGGTGGAACGTTGGAGCGCGCGGAAGTGGATCTGCCGCATCATGGTCACATGGGGTATGATGGCGGGTCTCACGGCCTTCGTCCGCACTCCGGTGGAGTTCTACACCGTGCGCTTTCTTCTAGGGTTAGCGGAAGCTGGCTTTTTTCCTGGGGTCATCGTTTATCTGACGCACTGGTTCACTTCGCGAGATCGGGCCAAGGCGCTCTCCTACTTCCTGGTGGCCACACCCTTTGCTCAGATGCTCAGCCCCATCTCCAATTGGGTGCTTAAATACGGCACCACCGAGGTCCTGGCGAATGGTGAGACGCTCGTGCACCCGAAGCTCCTAGGCCTCGTCGGCTGGCAGTGGGTGTACATCCTGTGGGCCATCCCCGCCGTCGTCTTGGGCATCGGTGTCCTTTGGCTCCTCACGGATCGCCCGCGTCAGGCCACTTGGCTTACACAGGAAGAGCGTGATGCTCTGGAAGCCGAGTTAGAACGCGAGCGCCAGCTCAAAACCAAGGGCAAACGCATGACCCTTTTGGAGGCTTTTTCGCATCCCAAGGTGCTGCTGCTCTGCGCCGCTTACTTTTTCATCACCACGTGCAGCCACAGCATGGAGCTTTTCATGCCCAGCGTGATCAAGGATTGGTACAACGTCAGTCGGGATCAATTCACGTGGCTCATCGTGCTGCCACCTTTGCTAGCGCTGTGCGGTCAGCTTTTCGGGGGGTGGAGCTCGGACCGCTTCCAGGAGCGCCGTCTCCACGCCTGCATCCCCATTGCCATCGGTGGTATCGCCATGCTGCTGGCCCCGCTTTCTCATGGGAATCTGTTTTGGACGATGGTCTGCCTCATGGTCACCTTTGCCGGATTTAAGACCTACATGCCCGCCTTTTGGTCCCTCCCCAGTCTCTTCCTCGCGGAAGCCGCAGCCGCAGGCAGCATCGGTCTCATCAATTCCGTGGGAAACCTGGGCGGGGCGGTGGGGCCCTCCATCATCGGTTGGATCAAAACCAACACGGGTTCTTACATCAGTGGCTTTTACTTCCTGGGCAGCTCCATGCTGATTGCCTCCCTCATCGTATTCTTTCTCGGCCTGGGCACTCGCAAGCCGAAGTCGGTCGAGGAAACGTGAACAGTTGCGTACTTTCCAGAAACGGCTATCTCCACGGCTCTTATGAGCGAATTCAAACTTCTTGTGACAGGCTGCAAGGGCCGCATGGGCCAGGCAGTCATCAGTGCTGCTGCAGCGCAGGGCGTGCCTGTGGGGGCGGGCATTGATGTGGGGGACTCTCTTTCGGATGCTCTGTCGAAGTGCTCCTGCACGATTGATTTCTCCTCTCACCATTTCACGAATGAATTGCTAACGGAGTCCCTTCGTTTGGGAAAGAGTCTCGTTATCGGCACCACGGGTCACACCGACGAAGAACTGGCTCAGATCAAGGAAGCCTCCAAGACGATCCCGGTGGTCTTCGCGTCGAATTTCAGTGTCGGTGTGAACACCCTCTTCTGGCTCACACGCAAGGCGGCGGAACTCCTTGGCCCGGACTTTGACCTGGAAGTGGTGGAGATGCATCACCGCATGAAAAAGGATTCCCCCAGCGGCACTGCCCGCACTTTGGTGGAGATCTTGGCTGATGTCCGTGGTCTGGATTATGATACCGACTGTCGTCATGGCCGTTTTGGCGATGTGGGGGCCCGCACGCCGAAGGAGATCGGCGTCCACGCCTTGCGCGGTGGGGATGTCGTGGGAGATCACACCGTCGTTTTTGCGAATGTGGGCGAGCGTGTGGAACTCACTCATAAAGCTAGCAGCCGTGATACCTTCGCAGGCGGTGCCGTACGTGCCGCTCGTTGGTTGGCCGATAAACCCGCCGGTCTTTATGACATGCAGGACGTGCTCGGACTGAAGTAAACAGCACGCTGTTTCCCCCTTCATGTCCGCTATCGCTTTTGGCATCGCCCTGGGGTCCAACTTGGGAGATCGGCGTGCGAACTTGGAGCAGGGGGTGGCGCATCTCCTCCATCGCATCCCTCAGGCCCAGCTCCTGGCGGGTGCTTCGTTGTATGAAACGGAGCCGGTGGATTGTGCGCCTGGAACCCAGGCTTTTTTGAATTCGGTGATTGAGCTTCAGGCGCCACTCACCCCTGTGGAGCTACATGCCCATTTGGTCGCAGTCGAGTCCCTGATGGGGCGCCCTCCTGAGCGTGCCCACCATGCCCCTCGCACATTGGATTTAGATCTCCTTTATGCGGGAGATTATGTCAGCACAGATCCCGTCCTCACGGTGCCGCATCCGCGTCTTCATCTGCGTCGATTTGTTCTCCAGCCTTTGGTGGAAATCCGCCCTCATCTGAAACTTCCTAGCCTGCCTGGAAAGATAAGCGAGGCCATGGCCGCCCTCTCAGACGAACCTGACAGTGTGCGCTTCGCTGGCACTTGGCGGTATCATCTCGTTGCTTGATGGATCCCTAGGTGACAGCAGGCCTTAAGGACGTATTCTGTGCCGCCCCATGTCTGAAAGTCACGCCACGCCCATCACCATTCCCATCCTTTATCGCCCCAATGTCGGGATTATCCTGACCAATGAGCAGGATGAGATTTTTGTCGCTGAGCGGATCAACATTCCTGGGGCTTGGCAGTTCCCTCAGGGCGGCATTGACGATGGCGAAGATGCAGAAACCGCCATGTATCGAGAGATGGCTGAGGAGATCGGGGTTACCCCAGATAAAGTGATGCTGCTCGAGCGTCGCGATGGTTACCGTTATGCCTTTGCCAAAGGTCGCCTGAAATACGGCATCTACGGTGGCCAGGAGCAGAGCTATTTCCGCTGTCGTTTTTTGGGTCAGGATAGCGATGTCAATCTCGCCGCCACTCATCAGGAGTTCAGCCACTGGCGCTGGATCAAGCCGGAAGAATTCCAGATGTCTTGGGTGCCCAAATTTAAACGGGCCGTTTATCGCCAGGTCTTTTTGGACTTCTTTGGGCTGGAGTTAGCTCCGGTTGAGAATTGAGCTTACCGCCTCTCTGTCTGCATGAGTCACCATCCACGCTTCTCTAAAGCCCGCGCTGAGTTGGGGGCGATGTCGTGGAATGTTCCGCAGGATGATTGGGACTCTCCGTGGAGCTTTGAGAGCGAGTGGACCCCTCCCTCCTATGCCAACGAAAAGAGGTCCAATTCCACGCGATCCTCCGCCACTCCATTGGTTGATCCAGGGGCACTGGAAAGCCCGCGTTTCACTCCCAGTTCACAGGCTCAGCCCGCTCATGTTCCTGACATTGCCGCTCATGGCACCGTCTTGAGATTTGAAGCTCCAGAGCCAAGACCACCTCCGCCAGCCCCGGCTCCCGCGACCGAAACAAAAGTCGCCAACCTCGTGGCAGAAGACATGCGTTTTAGGCCACCGGGAGTGCCTCCGAAAAAGCAAGCGCCCACTGCATTGCCCAAAGTGCCAGAGCCAGTCTCTCCGCTCGCGGCTGATCCAGAGATTCTCTTCCCACCTGCGGCTCCTCAGTCAGATCCTGAGCACCCTCATCCAACAGAGCGCCGGCGAAAGCGCACGCTCCGTCGTCGTGTTCATCGTCAGTCTTGGGGCACGTTGATCTCTTTGAGCTTGGGCACCTTAGGGTTTACCCTCCTAGCCTGGATTTACTTGCATGATTCGCCGCGCGAATCGGATGAGGATCTGCGCCCTGTCATGGCTGTGGACCAGACACCCGTGATCCAGGCACCCACCAAACTGCGAGCCTTTTTGGACTCGATCGTTCCTGTGGAGAACGTCTCCTTGCGCACACAGCCACCTTGGGCCTGGGACACGCCTTCACTGGCCACCTACATGCAGGTCAATGGCACCGCTTTAGACAATCTTCGAGATCTTTTGGAGGACTATGACTGGCATCCTCATCACTCGGACTGGTATCGTGAAGATGCCAGTTCCCGCTCAGGTTGGGGAAATGTAGGGACTCTCTTGCAGGCCCAGGCCTCTTACCTCGCCCGGCGTGGGGATGAGGAGCCTGCTTTTGTCGCGGCCATTGATCTGGCGGAAATAGCCCGGCGTTTGCAGGATGTCTGGGCTTGGCCAGGTTACATGGATCGGGGGCTAGAGCTGCAAACTGCTGCCGCTCAGATTTTGGCCGAGCTCTTGAAAGCCACCCGGCTGGATAGCGCCACGCTAGCCCGCTTTCAGAAAGAATTCAGCCAGTGCCAGCCAGAGGATGACCTCCTGCGTCAAGCCTGCGCAGCTTACTACATACATGAGAAGAAACTGCTGCTCGGTCCTGCCAGCGGGGAACTGCTAGATACCATGCCTGGAGGCCGCCTTCATCAGCGCCCTGGACGCCTTTTTTTTAAAGTGAACGAGACGCTTAGCCTCTTCGCCTCCGCTTTTCGTGATCTGCGAGATGAGATCAGCAGGCCCCCATACACGCGGCTTTCCGTTTCAGCCTCTCCTAGCCGCCGCATTCGTCTGACCCAGCCACGTTTTTACCACCCAAATTCCAGCGGAGAAACCTACTTCAGTGACCGCATTGCCCCTCGTTTGAAGCTGCCTGAAGCACACAGCCTGGCCCAGGCTAGGCATGGGCTGGTGCGTTGCCTTTTTGCCGTCAGGCGTTACTTGGCGGAAAAGCAGACTTTGCCTCGTCAGTTGAATGATCTTACTCCCACCTTTCTGCTGTCTCTCCCGGTGGATCCATTTTCTGGCGAGCCTCTGCAATACGATGCCAGCCGGGGGCTTTTGTCCTCAGTCGGGCTCAATCTGGTGGCTGAAGGTGGGCGCACCACCTCAATACCCATGGAAGATGAGCGTGAACCGACCGTCGAATTGGGGATTTCCATCGCCGTGCCAGTCAAAAAGTAAGCAAGCACGATCCCCCTCTTTCGGCCCTAGGTCGTATAGGCGCGGGTAACTTTGGCATGGATGAGAATCCTGACTTCTGAGCATCTGTAGTTAGGCCTGCATCCTGAACGCCTCAATGACGGCACCCAAGAAGAGCCTTTTAGCTTACCGAAGTTCACATAGATGTGGCTGAAGGACCTTGGCGTAAGATGTAAGAATTGTGTTAGAAGCATTTTTTCTATCTCAAAAACTCCGTTTTAAGCCAGATTAAAACGATGGCTTCAAACACCCAGGTCATTCCTCACCATGATGGGCTTGTGACGCGTGATGCACTCGCGGCATATCTCCATGTCTCCTGGCCGGAAACACCCGTCAGCATCTGGCTGCATCGTTTGGAATTTTGGTGGGATAAAAACCCCCACCGCGAGGCAGACTCGCATCTCGGCTACACGGCTCTTGCAGGGGAAGACATTGTGGGGTTTGGCGGCTTTATTCCCGCTATGTTTGCGTGGCAGGGACAGCCAGTCCCGGGCCTGTACGCCACCAGTTTTCGGGTGGATGAAAAGCACTCCAAAGCGGCTGCGAAGATGTTTCTCAACCAGCGCGAGGTCATGCAGAAGCACGTCATCGTCCATTCCACCCCTTTGCCCAAGATCCAGACGGCCTTGGTCAAAATGGGCGGGCGGGGGGAAACGCAGGTGACTTGCCACTACGTGGCTTTAGGCAAATTAGGTTATTTCAATGGCCAGCCACCCTGGCCAGCCCTGGCATCGGGCATGAAGATCGTGAGCGATCTCAATGAAGTGACCTCCCTCGCGCGCCCTTACCAGAAAGCAGATCGGATTGAAAAATGGACGACGGTGGACTCTCTGAAATGGTATTGCCTTTCGCCCATGCGCCAGCACTACTTCATCGGGGCGGTGGATGCAGCAGGGGTCTTGAGCTCCTATCTTTTGATCACCGCACGCCGCCGCCGTGGCATCGCAACTTGGGATGTGGTCGAGACATTTACCACCCGCGAAACTCCCGAGGAACTTATGGCTGTGCTGGGCACGTTGGTGCATGAGCCAGATCGGCTTCCAGGCCGGAGGCGCTTGCTGACGGTGACTGATTTTGGGGATGAGCCTTGGCTCGCCCAAATGCCGACTCTCATCCGCAGGAAAGAGCAGGTCTGTCATTACTTTCTGCTGCCTAAAGACCTGTCTCACGCGCCGAAACACACCGTGCTGGCAGAAGGAGATTTAGGCTTGTAAGTTGTTTACTTCTCTGGGTTAGGCATAGTGGAGGCTATGTCCTGCCACATTGAGCCTTACACTGACAGCGTCTCGGCGCGGGCAGAGTTAGTGCCTTTTTTGTGCCAGGAATTACCCGACGGCCCTTCTGAGGAACTTTGGCAACAGCGGTTGAAACACTGGTGGGATGAAAATCCCCATGCCAGTGATTCGGCCGAGCGCGGCTGGGTTTTGAAAGCGGCTGGTCGGCTGGTTGGTTTTCTGGGCTTTATTCCTGTGCGCTATGCCTTCGCTGGCCAGCCTGTGCCAGCCCTCATCGCCACAAGCTGGGTTGTGCAAGAGGGGTTTCGCCATGCGGCTTTGCCCATGGCGTTGAAGATGCAGCGACTGGCTAAGACGCACCTTTTGTTAGACTCCACCCCTAGCCTTGAAGTGCAGGCTTTGATCCTTCGCCTGGGGTGGATCGGGGAACTGAAGGTCCGTCGGCAGATGTTACCCCTCGGTTTTTGGGGTAAACTTTTCGGCCGATTCACTGGCCAGTCTTGGCCAGCCTTGAAGCCCGGTCACCGCTTCACCACCAATGTGAACGACGTCCGTCAACTGGAGCGTCCGTGGCAGCAAAGCGGGCGGCTGGAAAAGTGGATCTGCCTTGAGACTCTGCGCTGGTACGCCGCAGCCAGGCTTCGCGAGCACCAGTTTTTAGGCGTGGTGGATGCAGAAGGCTGCCTGACTTCCTACCTATGGCTGACCCGCCGTTCCCGCCGTGGCATCCACTTGTGGATGCTGCTGGAATCCTTCTCCACGGAGGCAGACAACCAAGAACTCGCCGCTTTGGTGGGGGCACTTATTTCACGAGAGGTTCATTTACCTGGGCCCCCGGCCCATCTTTTATCGTTGATCGGTTTTCCTCAAGATGAGCACTGGCTGGACGTGCGGGCTTTGATCCGGGATGAAGCTCTTGTCAGCCACTTTCATGCTTGTCCACCTGCACTCAAAGACGTCGCCAAGCACACTGTGATGGCCGAGGGCGATTTCGGCCTCTAATGCGGTAGGCTGACCTAGCAGGGCCTGCTCACTAAGCGGTCGCCATCTGGGCTTCAATCGCCTGCAGTAGATTCCCTGCTGTGGCGAGTGTATCCACCGTTACTTGATCATCGGGGATGATGACCCCAAATTCACTTTCGATCTCCATCAGCACATCAATGGACTCCAGTGAATCGAGCCCCAGCTTCCCCAGATCATCTTCAAGGCGGATAGGAGCCTCGGGTGCGAGCATGCGCAGGTGAGGGCGTAGCAGGGCCAGGAGACGGGGAGCGATATCGGACATGGTAGCTATCAAGGAAAAGTCAAATCAGGACTGAAGCTGCTGGTGACCGGTCCGCCACTGCCACACCTGTACCACTTCACCGTCCAGATAGGCGATTTCAGCGGGAGCAGGATGGCTGAGGAAACCAATCAGGCTAGCAGTCAGTCCATACGCGCCAACATTGGGGACCGCAAGCAAATCGCCAGCGGCCACATCGGGCATTTTTAGACCTCGGGCCAGGCTATCCAGCGGAGTGCAGAGCGGGCCCACGATGTCAGCCGTGACTTCGTTTTCGCTCTGCCGACTGAGGTTTTGAAAAGTCACTGAACTGCGTGGGATGCGGCCGAGACCCGCCATCCCCCCCAGATGATGAATGCCTGTATCCAGCACCACAAAGGTGCGTGAGCGGGAAGGTTTCACATCCAAAACTCTCGAGACAAGCGTCCCTGCGCTTGCACATAGATAGCGCCCAGCCTCAAACCAGAGTTCTGCGGTTTCATGAAGTGGGGAGGCTTCCCAGACGGCAGTAAGTGCCCCTCTGAGCCCTTGCAGATCAGGGGGGGATCCCTGGTTAGCGTAGGGCCAGGGAAAACCCCCGCCCGCATTCACCACACTGCATACGAAGCCCAGGGCCTTCTCCAATCGTTCAGCCGTTTCTATGGCTCGTTGGGTATTTTGGGTCAGGGCTTCGACTGATGCCACTTGAGTGCCGAAATAGACGTGAATCCCCCGAATTTTGACATGAGGAAGTTGCAGTTTTTCCCGGGCCCCTGCTGCTAGCAGGAGGCTTTCATCGAATCCAAATTGGCTTTCCACCCCCGTCATTGCCAGGCGGGCCTGTGGAGCTTCTGCCGGGTTCACTCTCAGCAGAATCTGGGCATCCGCAGCACGCAGACTGGCCACGGCGGAGATGCGCTCCAGATCTCTCCATGACTCGCACGAAAACCACCGCACCCCTGCTGCCATGGCGGAAGTGATTTCACTTACCGTTTTTCCTGGCCCCCCGTAAAGCGCTTCTCTCATATCATGGCCGGCGAGTCGGGCTGCCTGCAATTCCCCTTCAGAGGTGATCTCTGCGGTGCCGCCTTCGAGGCGAATTTTTTCGGCAATGGAGGGCAGGGGATTGGCTTTGAAGGAGTGCAGCAGTCTGGCTCCTTCCGGCAAGCTTTCCCGCAGCTCCTGAGTTCTCCTTTTGACCTCGGCGAGGTCATAAGCATAAAAAGGTGTTTCGAATTGTTCGGCTAGACGAAGGAGTGGGGCGTCCATGAAAGGTTACACGGTGGTCAGCAAACGACGCAACGCTTTGCGGTCGAGCTTTTGGTTAGTCGTTCGGGGCAAATCAGGCTGGAAGTAAACTCGGTCGGGGATCTTGCCACGTTCCAGACGCGTGGCCAAGGCAGCCAGGATTCCCGCTTCCGTAAGCGTATCATCCGTGGTGGCCAGGAAAAGGCACAGCAGGTCCCGTTCGTCATCTTTCACGCAGCCTGCGGAGATGATTTGCGGGATCGTGCAGGCGGCTTCTTCCACCTCAGCAGGGCTTAAGCGGGTACCACGATGTTTGATGACAAAATCACCTCGCGAATGAAACGTGATATAACCTTGAGCATCCACGATGCCATAGTCACCCGTGAATAGGCTACGTGTGCCAGCCAGTTCGCGAAAACGTTTGGCAGTCTCTTCTTCGGCTCCCCAATAACCCGGTGAAAGATGGGGCCCTTGAACGACCAACTCTCCAGATTGCTCTGGGGGGAGTTTTTCCCCTTCAGCGTTGACGGCAAAGACCGTCGTTCCATCCAGCGGACGCCCCACACTTTCAGGGTGGGTTTCAAATTCTTCAGGGCATAAAATGGAGACTCGTTTGCACTCCGTGAGGCCAAACATGGGGAAAATTTGTGCCTGGGGAAAAAGCTCTCGCAGGTGGTCAATGTAGGCCTTGGGGAGGTGATCACCCGTATTGGTCATCATACGCAGTGATGGCAGCGAGGTGGGGCGGTACCGCTGCATCTTGATCAAAGCCGCAAACACGGTCGGCACCCCCGGCAGCACCGTCACCTTTTCACGGGCTAAAATCTTGGGCAGCTCTGGCCCCACTTTTTCGGGGCGGCCGATGAACAAACGCGCACCCGTGAGACAGGCGTAAAAAATCTGATAAAGGCTGTAATCAAAGGCCAGGGGCAAAAAGAGGCCGATGCAGTCTTCTGCCCTGTATTTCAGCCGTGCCAGAATAGCCGGGCAGACAAAGCCTACATTTTTTTGGGTGAGCATGACTCCACGCGGGGTACCCGTGCTGCCAGAGGTAAATACCAAGAAGGCGATATCCTCAGGCTGCAAGACGGCGGGGGACGGGCTGTCCACATCCTCAATGGTAGGCCACTTTACATTTTCTAAAAAGACCGCCTGGTCTGGAGAAACGGTCCCCTGCAAATGGCCTGTGCTTTGATCTAAAAAGACGACCTTCGGGCCGCATTGGGAAATGATTCGTTGCAGCCCTTCCGGCTGTAACTGTGGGCTTAGGACAGAAAAGATCACCCCTTGCTGAAGTGCTGCTAAGAGAATCAACACCGCCTCAGCACTATTTGGCAAAATTAACAAGATACGATCGCCTCTTCTGATGCCTCGTTGTTCCATCCAAACAGCGATCCGGCTCACCTCCTGGTAGGCTTCAGAAAACGTCAGTGGCTGTTCCCCGGAAATGAAAACCTGTTCAGGCCAGGTCCTGGCAGCTTGCGCCAGCCATTGAGCGGGGAATGTGAGGGAGAAAGATGGTGCAAACATCTGAAAGAACCCCTTTTAGCCTAAAATCACCCATCAGTCTGGAGATTTTCACTCACTGTTTTCTGATCGAACAGCATCTTCGAAGAAACAGTCTTCAATATCTTACAATTCGCCCTTGCGCAGTCGCTCCACATCTCGAATAATCCCATCCCGCGAGGCACGGATAGCTCAGTGGTAGAGCGGCTCGTTTACACCGAGTTGGTCGGGGGTTCGAATCCCTCTCCGTGTACCATTTAGCCTCGCCAGTTTAGGCTTCTAGGACCGCGAGATTCGGGGATGACGCCGGTGAGTCTACGAAAAGAGAAAAGATGCCTTCTTCTCTACCCGATTGGGCCGCAAGCATGTGACGCACTTTTTCGTGAGAAAGCAGAATGCCGTGAGACTGTGCCACGCCACTGGAGGGAAACACCAAAAACGCAGGATCCTCGGACTTTCCAGGGAAACGCATGCCCCATGCGGGACGTGTATTCATTACTTCACTGAATTCGGCCTCGTCCCATTCGCCGCCGTTCAGTCCTTCCGTCATCCAGACCGTCAGGATGTTTTCAGCCATGGCTTTGAGATGATGACTGGTCTTTTCCAGGAAGAGGCAAACTGGTTCAGCTTCTTCTAGTATGGATTTGAAAGCTTCTTGGCGGATCTGCGGAGAGATCACAGAAACCACGGCACCGATGTGTGCCACTGCCAAAGTGATCAAATGCAGGTCCGAGCTGTGGCGTAACACGGTGACCACTTTGTCCCCACGGGAAACGCCATTCTGTTGCAGCCAGGTGGCGATGCGGAGCACACTCATCCAAGCCTGTTCACACGTGAATTCCATGCCGTCCACGGTCAGAGTGGTCGTGGGAGTGCGTTCGGCGGCATCCGCTAAAAAAGCGCTGAGATGAAAAGGCCCCTGTCTGGCAGGGTTTTGCCAAAGACTAAGACCCGTACTGGATTCTGAAAGAGGGCGCATCTATATGGATTTTATAATTAGCCTTGTATTTAGCAAGCGTTTGTTATCGGAATTATCACCTTGTCAGCAGGCAATACCCTTTTTCGTCACGAACGTTACTTGCATTGATACTTTTTAGACGTGAGTCGTTCAATCTAGCTGCCATGCAGCCTTCGACCGAGTGACCCCGCCTCCCATTCAACGATATTTCGTCAGGGCCGTCAAATACTCCTTCGCATAGGATGACGAGGGGTCGTCAAAAAACTTAACAGCAGAACAGGATTCAACCACTTTTCCCTGTGCCAAGAATACCACCCAGTCCGCCACCAATCGGGCAAAACTGATTTCGTGGGTGGCTAGGACGATTTGCTGGCCTTCTTGGGCCAGTTCTCGAATGACGTCCAGCACCTCTCCTGTCATGACGGGATCCAGCGCAGAGGTGGGTTCGTCCAGAAGAAGGAGTCTTGGTTTGGAAGCCAGTGCGCGGGCGATGGCGGCGCGTTGCTGCTGCCCGCCAGAGAGTTCCGCTGGGCGTTTATGCAGATGCTGGGCTAAGCCCAGGCGATCTAACAGTTCCGTGGCGCGTCGGTGGGCTGCGTCTGCTGGCTGACCATGCACGACGGTCAGGGGCAGGGTGACATTTTGTAGCGCGGTGAGATGAGGGAAAAGGTTGTAGCCCTGAAAGACAAACCCGTTTTGCCGGAGGCCCAGAAGGGCTGCAGCATCGTCTTGAGGAAGCATTTGGTCATTCACCCGGACCTCTCCGGCCTCGGGCACCAGCAGGCCGCCCAGCACGCGCAGTAGAGTGGACTTCCCCCCGCCACTGGGCCCAAGAAGGGCGACCACGCGGGCATCGTCACCCGTTTGAAAGCTGGCCTCATCTAGAGCGATGAAGTCGCCATAACGCTTAACGACCTTTCGTGTCTCAAGTTTCATAGGCGAACCTCCTCTCAAGACGGCCGGCATACCAGGAAAGGGGCAGCGTGACGATGAGGTAGGCAGCTGCTAGTGGCAGGTAACCTTCCAGGGCTGTGTAGCTGCTGCTGTTCAGGATTTTGACCTTCTGCACCAGTTCTTCAACGCCAATCACTGAGAGCAGGGATGAATCCTTGATCAGAGAAACGAGCTGCCCTGTCGTGCCAGGTAGGGCACGCCGCACGGCCTGGGGAATGATGACATAGCGATACATCTGCACCTTGCTAAAACCCACCGCGCGGGCGGCCTCACGCTGGGTCGCGCCGATGCTTTCGATGGCTCCGCGAAAGATTTCTGCCAGGTATGCCCCTTCAAACAAGCCTAGCAGAAGCGTCCCCACCACTAAGGGATCATTGATCTTCCAGGCGGTGGCGATGATGTAATAACCAATTAAAAGCTGGACTAGGAAAGGGGACCCGCGAAGCAATTCCACCGTGCCTGTGCAGAAGAGGCGCAGCGGTAGGATGCGTGTGCGCCGACCTAGCATCAGGGTGAATCCTACGACGATACTCACCATGATTGCTCCCAGAGAGACTAGCAGGGTGGTCACCCAGCCCCACATGAGCTGGGAGCGGTAAATCCAGGCCTTTTCCCAATTCCAAGTATAGTGAACGGCTGCAAAAGTGGTGTACAGCCACCCGGAAACGCCTAGCGCGAGGACGAGCGTCCAGAGCAGTCTTTGGCGGAAAGGGGCGTTCATGGATTATCAGGCGATAGACAGAGCTTTATCAGGTGGCGGTAAGCGTGCCAGTGCAACTCTGTTTTTTTCAGCTTAGGGAGCTGCCGTTTCGGGAGTTTCCTCGGTGGGTTCTTGGGAGTCTAAGAGCACTCCATGCGGAGGATACCTGCCTTGAATTTTCAAAAACTCCGCCATGCCTCGAGCAATCGCCAGTGTGAGTTTCTTTTGGTAGTCAGGATTTTTGAGTGATGCTGCTTCGGCTTCGTGGGTCAGAAAACCGCATTCGATCAAGGCTGCGGGCACCTGAGTCTGACTGACCACAGCGTAATTCCTTTGCTTGATCCCACGATCCACGGCCTCGGTCCCACGGCAAGCATGACGCTGGAGACTTTCAGCCAGTCTGCGCCCGCGAAGATCCTGCACGGGACCTTTCGCGAGTGACCACTTTACCTGCAGCGCTCTTTGCGCAGCGAGTGATTTTCGCTCGTTGTAATAAGTCTCAATGCCGTGCACCTCGGGGCTGGCGCTGGTATTTAGATGCACGCTGATGAAGGCATCAGCCTGCCATTCGTCCGCCAGGGCAGCCCTTTCTTCTAGGGGTAAAAAAACATCGGAATCCCGGGTCATTTTGACTCTCAACCCCAGGGTGATCAATTCATCCCGCAGGCGGAGTGCCAAAGCCAAAGCGAGCTTTTTTTCAAGAGTTCCCCCCGCCACCGCACCGCCATCATGCCCACCATGACCGGCATCCACCACAACCAGCGGTATTTTCTCCAAATCCCAGGGGCCGAGGTTCACGCTAGGCAAATTCTCCATTTTCGCAGAAAGCCAGGCGGTTGATGCAAAAGCACCTGCCAGCGCCAGGTATGATGCTGCGCCACGTAGCCACTTCGACAGGGGGCGGCTTCGCAGAACAGAAAAGTTGGAGGAAGTCTTTTTCAAAAATTGTTCAAATTTTTAAAATATTTAATTGGCCTGAACTATTATATTCACTAAAATATAAATCATGAAAGCGAAGCCTGCCGTCTTTTTTGCGAAGCATCCTCGTTGGGCCATTCTGGCCTTGATGTTCAGCGTTTCTCTGGCGCAGGCCCAGAGCCCTGGAGCACCCGGTGCTGTTCAGCAGCCATACTATCGGCAGCCAGGCTCTGCCTACGTGCCACCTGGCACCACTCAGCGTACCCCTCAGGCCCGGCTGCCTGCTGGCCCTGCTCCCGCGAGAACACAGGGTTACCAACCTGGGTTTGGCACTCCTCCCCCCAACCAAGCTCCGTCTAGCTACAAACCACCGACGATCAAGGGGGCGAGTGTGAGCAAGCCTAAGAGCAGTGTGACCAAAAACACGCAAAGCAAGCCTGTGAGCCTCGAGTCCAAGGTGGCGCGTTTGGAAAAAAACGATGCTCACCAAGATCGTCGTCTTAGCAGTCTCGAGCGCGGTCAGGGAATGACCACCATTGAGGGCGGGGAGAGCTACCTGCCTGAAACAGGGAAGACTTACACCGTCAGACCTGGGGATACGCTTTGGAGGATTGCTGATAAACACAGCACTAGCATCAATGCGATCAAGTCCGCCAATCGCCTTTCAGGTGAGACCATTTCAGTGGGGCAAACGATCCGAATTCCGGGGCATGGGAATGCTGCTGTGTTTGCAGAATCGAACTCAGCTAGCTCTCACACGGTCAGGCCTGGAGATACTTTTTCACAAATAGCCCATGCTCATGGGGTGTCTCAAGATGCGCTTGCTCGTGCCAATCCTTCCGCTTACCCAGACCGCCTTCTGGTCGGCGAAAGGCTGACCATTCCAGGAAAGGGGAGTAATTCGTCGGGGAAACGTGCTTCTGCGGGATCTTCAGTGGCATCGGCTCCATCTTCACGTTCGCATTTGGTGAAAAGAGGCGAAAGCCTGGGCGCGATTGCTAAGATGCATGGGGTTTCGACCGCGTCAGTCGCTGCGGCGAACAAACTGAAGAACTCCAATTTGATCGAACCTGGCCAGCGCTTGATCATCCCTGGTGGCGGTGCTGCCCGCCCGGCGCCTCCATCCCCTACTTATCCGGCTGCTGATTCAGACACGGTGCCGCTTCCTGGAGCCAGCTTGATGGCGGCCCAGCCTGAGCCATCAGCCCCTTCGCCATCACCAGCACCTGCTTTGGCCCCTGCGCCAGCGTATGAGCCGCTGCCAAAGCCGGCCCCTCCCACCAGCAGCAATCGTCGAGGTATCGTGGCTTACCGACTGGAGCGTGGAGATGATATCAATACCGTGGCGGCCCTGTTTAACACCACACCTGAAAAAATCCGTGAGATGAATAAACTGCCTGCGGACCGGAAGCTGAAAGAAGGCGAAGAAGTGGTGGTTCCTTCACTCGGAGCTGTGTCCCTGAATTGACGTGGCGCAATGCCCGGCCAAAATGGGGGCATGTCCCGCATCGGTACCCCTCTTTCCTCCACGGCAACGAAAGTCATGCTCCTCGGCTCGGGTGAGCTGGGCAAAGAAGTCGTCATTGAACTGCAACGTCTCGGCTGCGAGGTCATCGCGGTGGATCGTTATGCCAATGCCCCTGCCATGCAGGTGGCGCACCGCAGCCATGTGATTTCCATGCTGGATGGCGAGGCGCTGCGTCGTCTCATTGAAATTGAAAAGCCGAACTTCATCGTGCCTGAGATTGAGGCCATCGCCACGGATACACTGTTGGAACTGGAGAACGAAGGCTTCACCGTCGTACCCACGGCCCGTGCGGCGAAGCTGACGATGAATCGTGAAGGCATTCGCCGTCTGGCCGCAGAAGAATTGGGGCTGAAAAGCTCTCCCTACATCTTTGCACAAACGGAGGAGGAATTCCGTGCTGCCATCGCAGAAATCGGCATGCCGTGTGTGGTGAAGCCCATCATGTCATCTTCCGGCAAAGGCCAGAGCGTGGTTAAGACGGAGGCCGATATCGCTCACTCCTGGCAGTATGCTCAAGAGGGCGGTCGTGCTGGGAAAGGCAAAGTCATCGTCGAGGGGTTTGTGGACTTTGATTATGAGATCACCATGCTCACCGTGCGCCATGCAGGAGGCACTTCTTTCTGTGCCCCGGTGGGCCACACGCAGATCAAAGGTGACTATCGTGAGTCCTGGCAGCCGCACCCGATGAGTGAGAAGGCCCTGGCCGCCGCAGAGCACATGGCGGGAGCGATCACGGAGGCTTTAGGCGGGCGAGGTCTGTTTGGCGTGGAGCTGTTTATCAAGGGCGATGAAGTCATCTTTAGCGAAGTTTCACCGCGCCCTCATGACACCGGGCTCGTGACCCTGATTTCCCAAGACCTTTCGGAGTTTGCGCTCCACGTGCGAGCCATCCTAGGCCTGCCGATCCCTAACATCCACCAGCATGGCCCGAGCGCGAGCTGCGCGGTGCTTGTCGAAGGGGATTCCTCCCAGGTCCAGTTTGGCTCTCTGGATAAAGTCCTCGCAGAGCCTGATACTCAAATGCGTCTGTTTGGTAAACCCACTGTGAGTGGTCAGCGCCGCATGGCCGTGACTCTGGCCCGTGGAGCGGATGTGGATGAAGCCCGCGCCAAAGCCCACCGCGCAGCCCAGGCCATGGACATTCGCCTGTAATCAGATTGGGCCTTCAATCAGCCCAAATAACAAAAAAGCCCGACTCATTGAGTCGGGCTTTTTTATGCTTTCCGCAGGATAGAAAATGGTGGGCAGGGCTGGGTTCGAACCAGCGTAGGCGTAAGCCAGAAGATTTACAGTCTTCCCCCTTTAACCACTCGGGCACCTACCCATTCACTTTCGTGCGGGCGTGGAGTTAAGACCTGCTGACGATGTTTGCAAGAGAGTTTTGCATTTTCATGAACGAAAAATTAACGACGGGGTTTTCTCTTCACTTGCCGCGTCACCAGTGTGGGTTTGCTGCCGTGCAAAACTTTGAAATTGCGGGTCTCGGCCACGGTCCGTTGATGCTCGAAAGCCTCCTTCATGAGGTTCTCATAAGGGAGGTGTTTGTTGGCGACGAGCCAGAGGTCTCCCGTGGTGCGGAGGGCCTGGGCAGCGACGGTGATGAACTTGAGGCCCAGCATGGTGTTGGTCTCACGGCCATCATGAAAGGGAGGATTCATGATGATGGTGTCATAACAAGCAGTGCCAACGCCTTGAGTGACGTCTTTCCACAGGATGCGCGGGCGCACAGGCACAGGAACGAGCCCGGTATTCCGCCGGGCGCATTCTAGCGCGCGTGCATCGGCCTCATACATGTCCACGCTGCGGAGATTCGGGCAGTGGCGGAGGATGTGATCGCTGAGGTAACCCCAGCTTGAGCCAAGATCTGCGACGGCGCCGCTCAAGGAATGAGGGAGGTGCTGGGTAAGGAGGGCGGAGCCTTCATCCACGCGGTCCCAGTTAAAGAGACCGGGTTGAGACCAGAACTTTCCTTCAAGGATGCGCTGCATGGCGCCATTCGTTTTCCACTGCGCGAGGACATCGGTCTTCCAGGGGGAGGTATGAGTGGCCCAGAAGACGCGACTGTGATTTTTGGAGAGCGTTCTGACCTCGGGAGCGACTTCAGCTAGGTGCTGTTCCATCCGTTTCGCACCCCAGTCGTTGTGCAGGGCGACGACGAGAGTGCCGCCTTCGGCCAAGAGCTCGTGAGCGTGAGCAAAGTCCGAGAGGATGCTTTCACGCTGGCGATCTGGCAGGAGGAGGATGAGGTCAAACTGGCCTTCAGCCTGGCGGGTGTGGCGGATGCCCTGAAGCTCCAGCCCTGCCGCGTGCGGTTTCCAGGTTTGCTCACAGGTGAGGCGTTCGCGAAGAGGATCGAGACCGGAATGGGCCTGGGCGCGGAGGAAAAGGATGCGCTGGGCAGTGGCCAAGGGGATCTCGGGCTGAGTCTCCAGGGCATAAAAAAGGGCGGTGAGGGCGTGCATGAGACGGGAGGCTGCCTGCCGGTGATGGACGGGCTAGTGACCCTTGGGCGGTCACTCCTGTCTATGGGGCGAGGGCGGGCCTGATTTACTGGTAAAGAAAGGTGGTGAGGGGGCTGGTGGCGCTGGCTTCGTCATTTTGATCTCCCAGACCAATCTCATAAGCGGCGCGGCCTGCCTCGACGGCGGCTTTGAAAGCGGTGGCCATACGAGCGGGATCATGAGCGATGGCGATGGCAGTATTTACCAAAACGGCATCTGCCCCGATTTCGAAGGCTTCAGCAGCGTGGCTCGGTGCACCGATGCCTGCATCTACCACCACTGGGACGGTAGCCTGAGAGATGATGATTTCGATCTGCCGGCGTGTGGTGATGCCCTGGTGGGAGCCGATGGGAGAGCCCAAGGGCATGACGGTGGCGGTGCCGACATCCTGCAGGCGACGGGCCAGCACGGGGTCTGCATTGATGTAGGGAAGGACGATGTAGCCTTCTTTGACCAGTACCTCTGCGGCCTTGAGGGTTTCAATCGGGTCCGGCAGGAGGTAACGGGGATCTGGGTGGATCTCTAGCTTCACCCAGTTTGGCAGGCCTGCTGCCACGGCAAGGCGGGCGAGGCGCACGGCTTCTTCGGCATTCATGGCACCGCTGGTATTGGGTAGGAGCAAGACTTCCTTGGGGATAAAATCCAGAATGTTGGCGAAGGGGTCGCCTTTGCCAGTGAGATCGGCCCGACGCAGGGCTACAGTGACGATCTCTGTGCCGGAGGCGATGATGGCCTGACGCATGAGTTCACCGGAGGCAAACTTTCCCGTGCCCAGCATGAGGCGGGACTGAAAAGTGCGGTCGGCGATGGTGAGGGGCTGATTGAGCATGGGGAAGGGATTAAACTTGGTGGAGCCGGAGGCTATTGATGCCGATGGAAATTAAATCCGGCCGCGTAGCTTGTTGAGATTGTGTTCTGGATCGCGCCGTTGGTCCAGAACAGCGAGCACCGTAATGGTTGATGGATCGTTCCGGTAATGAATCGTGAAATACGGGAACCGGCCCAAGACGACTGCCCGATGCGCTCCTCTGCTGATTGAATGGAGGCCGCCAGTGGTCACCAATTCGTCAATTCGCGCAGATAAAAAGTCAAAGACTTCATCTCCGAGTCCTGGTTCCTGAATTTCGTAAAATTCAGCAGCCTCGTCGAGATCAGCTTCAGCTTCTGGAAGGAAAATTATTTTTTTCCCCATTTGCGTCCAAGCCGGGTTTTGACTTCTTCCCACGGAATTGGAATAGAAATTCCCTCATCCAGCAGACGCAGGCGTTCTTGGACCACTTGATTCTCCCAATCTGGAACTCCCGCGTCATCTCGCAATTCAGCCTCTACCCGTTCCAGGAGCACCGCTTTTTCATCGCGCGACATTTTCGCCACAACTGCGAATGCAGACTCCAGCAATGGCGAAGATGAGATGGAAGCGGCACTCATGGAAACATGGATAGTCCCGGTGGACGAAAAATCAAGCCAGCAGCAGGCGCTGGAGGAGCTCCTCGCCATTGAGCTGGATGCCAATGTAGAAGTCGCCAAATTCACCGTATTGGGTGGTGACTTCGTCCCAGCGCATTTCATAGACGATGGTTTTGATCTGGAAAATGTCGTGGGCAAAGAGGGTAACGCCCCATTCGTGACTGTCGAGGCCGGTGGAGCCGGTGATGAGCTGGCGAACCTTGCCCGAGAATTTGCGGCCTGTTTTGGCGTGGCCGCCCATCAGTTCACGGCGTTTTTCAAATTCCTGGGCGTACCAGTTGGCGCCGACGTTGCGGCGCTTGCTCATGGGGTAAAAGCACATGACCTGCCAGTCGGGCATGTTCGGGTAGAGGCGGTCATTGAAGTACTTTTCCATGTGGCCTTTCCACTCGGCAAGGCGTGCGGTGTGGGCTTCGGAGCCGACTTCCAGGTTTTCTGTGCGGGCGATGCGGGCGGAGGCATCCTCTTCCTTTTCGCTGTACTCAGTCCATTCAGTCATGGAGAGGTAGCTGTAGGTCGGATTGAGGACCTCAGGACCGAAGGCCTGGCCGAGCTCCTTTTCAAAGCGGTTCGCATCCTGGAGGTCGGGTGTGAGCAGCATGACCCCGAGATCTGCCTTGGGGCTGACCATGCTGAAGGTGAGCAGTTGCGTCTTTGGATGTGCCCGGATGGCCTCGACGGTGGCATTGAACCGATCAAAGCGTTCGGCCTTTTCTTCAGGGGTGAGGGCGGCCCAGAAGCCGTGATCCACGTGATAAAAGAGGTGCTGAACGATCCAGCCTTCTTGGGGGATGATGGGGGACATGATGATTTGGCAGGTTGTTAAAAAAATCGGCTTTGTGGCAAAATGAGAGGGCGGAATCCCGCTCTGGCATCTCTCTTCATACGCTGGAATGCCTCCTGCTCAATGGGCAGGCGCAGGGAAACGCAAAAAGTGATTGAAACCCCGGTGGCGAGATTTATTTATCTGGCCCGCAAAATCCAAGACTAGGAGACTCTCAACATGGCAGACGCAGAAAACAAATATCCTCAGAACACCGCTGGCGCATACTACGTGGACGATCAGTGCATTGACTGTGACCTCTGCCGTGAGACTGCCCCTGCGAACTTCAAGCGTGACGATGACGGTGGTCATTCCTACGTTTATAAGCAGCCTGAGTCTGATGAAGAGCGTGAGCTTTCTGAAGAAGCTCTGGCTGGCTGCCCGGTGGAAGCGATCGGTCGTGACGGCGAGTAATCTTCCTCCATTCAGGAAGATTTTTTGAGAACACAGCCTCGGCCGAGGCTGTGTTTTTTATTTTTAGGAGCTCAGCTTTTGCTCGGCAGGAACTTACGCGCCGCGATCCAATCTAAAAGTTGTGGGATCGACGGGCGTCGTTGCATGTGGGTTTGGCAGCGTTGAGCAGCGGCCAAATAAGAGGGCTGGGTGAGCAGGTGGTGAAGGGCGGCCTGAACATTCCCAGGCGTGAAAGTACGGGGTGTGAGGCCCAGGCCAGCACCCAATTTTTTCAAGCGGTAGGCATTGTCCGGCTGGTCATGGGCCATGGCCATGATGAGCTGTGGCACACCTGCGGCAAAGCCCTGAGACAGTGTGCCGATGCCGCCGTGGTGCACAAAAGCGGCGGCCTGAGGTATGAGGGTGGAGAAGGGGACGTACTCCACGGCTAGGACATTCTCAGGAAGATCTGGCGGTAGCTGATCCCGCTGCCGGGTGGCGAAGATGGCGCGTTTCTTCATGGCGGTCACGGTTTCCAGTGCCACCTGGAAAAAGCGGCGTGCCTGGATATTGGCGCTGCCGGGAGTGAAGACGATGGGTTTTTCTCCCGCGGCGAGGAACTGGGTGACCTCTGGATTTAGAGGGCGCTCTTGGGCAATGTCTTCGAGAGGAAAGTCCCATACCAGGAGATTGGCCGGCCAGTCTGGCTGGGCTGGGGCGAACCATTCCGGGAAAAGAGCGAGGACGCCATCAGGTGAGTCTGCCCAGTCCCACCACAGACTTTTAGGCGGGGAGATATGGTGTTTTGAGCAAGTGGCGTGGACGGCTGGGCCGGCAAACCGATCTGCCGGATTCGGCAAGTGGACCAACCAACGTCGCAACCAGAGGGGGAGCCTGCGCATGTGTTCCATGCCTGGAAAGAGCACGGGTGGCTCATGAGCGCTGATCATGACCGTAGGCTGGACGTGGACTGAGACCAATGGGATGTGGTATTTTTCGCGGATGAGGCGCGCTCCAAAAACGGTGCAAGCTGCCATGAGGAGATCCGGCGGTTTGGCCGAGTGAACCATGGCCTCAAGAGCGGCAAAGATCTCTGGTGTTTTGGCCCCGGCGGTTTCAAAAACGAGCTTGGTTCCCTGATAAAGCTGCCAGACCCGTGGGTCGGCAATGAGCTGATCGAATTCTTCTTGAGTCCCCATGGGAAGGACCTCGAGTCCTGCCTGGCGGGCGATTTCCTCAAAAACGCAGGCGACGACGAGGGTGACCTGATGGCCCTGGGCTTTGAGGTGCCGCCCCAGCCAGAGGAAGGGGAAGACATCTCCAGCGCTGCCAAAGGGGAGAAGAACGACGTGCATGCGAGGTGAAAAAGTTGGGTGTTAATGATTTAACCTAATTAATTATTCATTCGTTAATTTTTAGCTTTTGTTTTTGATAATTTATAATTCTGGTGATAATTACCATAATTAAACATTGGATTCGTAACTTTGAATTTGGTAACTGCCTTTCGTGATGGCCTCAGTCGACTGCTCCAAACCTCTTTATTGACCCTCAAGCCATGAAACCTTGCCTCGTCCGTCGCCTGCTTCTCACCTGTGCTGCCTGGTCTATTTTGGCTTTACCGATGTCGTCCCCCGCGAGCACCATCGTCTGGAGCAGTGATTTCCAAGATCTGCTGTTTGATTCGAATGGTCAGGAACTGGATGGAAATTTCTCCTTCGAAATCGGCTCCTTTGCCAACGGGTTTGTGCCGACTTCCTCTAACTTCAATGACTGGGCGGCAAACTGGAAGGTGTTTGATCGCGCTTATGATCCGACTCCTGCGGATCCCAATGATGGCGATCCTGAAGGGTGGGAACCGCTGCTGCAATTTTATGTCGGGACTGCCGAGCACACCGCGACGGGTGGCTCAGCCTCGCCAGACGCAGACCCTCTCAGTGTGTTTGCTCAGGGAGAAGTGGCTTACTTGTGGGTGTATAACACCAAGAACCGTGAGGTGGGGACAGAGTGGGCGCTGGTCACCGATGGGGCTGGGCTGGGCGATGTGGCCGATGATTGGGCTTTCCCAGATCCGGCAGAGCCATCTTCGACCTCGTATGAGTGGCAGCTCGCCGATGCGGACGAAGCCATCTACGGCGGACTGAATGGGACGACGGGCGGGGGGCAAAATTATACGATTCAGACGAGCTTGGTTCCTGTGCCGGAACCTGGATCTTCCGTTCTTTTTGGTGTGGCGGCACTGGGTGTCCTGCTGCGTCGGCGTCGCACCCGTGAGCAGCCTTCCATTCGTTGATCGAGGAGCCCCGGCATGATCCAGCGATTTTCTTCATCACCTAAGAGGAATGGCCGTGCTCTTTGGGCGCGGTTTTGGCGTCTCCGGGGGACCTTCGTGTTTTTGAGTCTTCTCGTGATTGCTGGAGGCTTGCAGGGACAGACTTCAGATTTCGGCGATTACAGTTCGTTCTTGAGCGCAAGCAGCACGCGCAATGCAACGCTGCGACTGGGTGCGACGGTGGATGCAGAGACGGCAGCGACGGTGAATGCGACTGCTAGTGGTGATGATGTCACGGGAGGTGATGATGAAGATGGGGTGACCTTTCCTGCTACGCTGATGCAGGGGGCGGCTTCCAGTCTAACTATCAATGTGACCAATACACGCGGCTCGACGGCGTATTTGAATGTCTGGATTGATTTTAATAACAACGGCGTGCTGACGGATACGGGAGAGCAGGTTGCCACGAATACGACGATCAGTAACGGAACGTCGAACTTGAACCGCACCGTGAATTTCACGGTGCCTACGACGGCTTTTGCCGGAAACATTGCGCTGCGTGTGCGCCTTACCAGCATCAGTAGCCCTGGGCCGGGTGGCGCAGATGGTATCGGTGAAGTGGAGGATCATCTCATGACCATCACACCCGGTTTCGCCCTGGTGGTGGTGAACTACAACAATAATACAATTAGCCGGTTTAGTGGGGCCAATGGTGCGCACCTTTCCACCTGGACACCTACCGGTTTGAGTGCGCCTAACTATGGGTATCGTCTCAGTGACAATACCTTTTTGGTTGCCAATGGTTCATCAAATACGATCACGAAGTACAACCCATTCACGGGTGCTTATTTGGGGACTTTGGTGTCTTCTGGCAGTGGTTTAAATTTCCCTTATCAAATGGCGGTAGGTCCCGATGGTAGTGTCTTCATTGCGAACCAAAATGCGGACAATGTGCTGCGTTTTAACCAAACGACCGGAGCGGTGATGTCCACGGTGCTGACCACCAATAATCCTGCGGGGCTGGTCTTTGACAGCACCGGGCAGATGTATGTGACGCAGAATATTTCCGGTGGGAAATTGTTGCTGTACAGTTCTGCAGGGGTGTTGCAGTCCACCATCGCCACTTGGCCTTCGGGTGAAAGCCCACGTGGATTGGCCTGGGGGCCGGATGGGCGGTTGTATGTGAACGTGAGCACCAGTACTACTGGGCGAGTGGATGCCGTGGAGTTCCCCACACGCACACGCACGACTTTTGTGACCTTGGATGCTGGGTCCAATCCTTACACCGGGATCAAGTGGGGGCCTGATGGCAACCTCTATGTGGTGGACTATGGTGAGGATGAACTCCATGTGTTTAGCTCCACAGGCGCTGCTGTGCGGACGATCACCACCAGTCTGAGCGGACCTCACGCGATCGCTTTTACTGACTTAGCGGCCGGTAGTACGCAGGATTTCGGTGACTACTCAGGCTTTGGCTCTGCTAGCAGTACCTGGAATACGACACTGCGACTGGGGAATGAAAATGATACGGAGGCAGCACCACGTCTTTCAGACTCAGCGAATGGGGATGACATTGATGACATTGACGATGAAGAAGGGGTGACTCTCCAGGAAACAATGCCGGCGGGTAGTGTGGGCAGTGTGGTGGTGAAGCGGCTGAATACTTCCGGCGCAGTGGCCTACCTGAATGGCTGGATTGACTTTAACCGCAATGGCGTCCTGACCGATTCTGGAGAGCAAATCATCGTGAATCAAACGGTGGCAACGGGCACCAATGGGATCAATCAGGCGTATTCCTTCAATGTGCCTTCTGGGGCTTCTTTGGGCGAGGCAGGTGCGCGTTTTCGACTGACTTCCACTAGTAACCCTGGGCCTGTCGGAGCATCCGGCAATGGTGAAGTGGAGGATTATTTAGTGACGCTGACGGCGGCGATTTTGGACTTTGGGGATCACTCCAGTTTACCCTCTGCTGGGAGTACGGTGAATTCAAATCTGCGTCTGGGGACACTGGTGGACAGCGAAGCGAGTGCCGTGACCAATGCAACGGCCACGGCCGATGATACGACGGGGACGGATGACGAGGATGGCGTGACTGTTCCCACGAGTGTCCAGCAAGGGACGGCAGGATCACTCAGTGCGGTGGTCAGTAATGCGACGGGGAGTACTGCCTTTTTGAATGCTTGGATTGACTGGAACAATAATGGTTCCCTGACGGATGCAGGGGAGCAGATCGCCTCGAATACAACAATCAGCACGGGCCTCACCAATACGACTCGCACTTTGAATTTCACAGTTCCTTCGACAGCTGCAGTGGGGCAGGTGGCCGTGCGGGTGCGATTGACTTCCGTGAGCAGCCCGGGACCTGATGGTAACGATGGCACAGGTGAGGTGGAAGATTACACACTGACTCTTTCACCTAACTTAGGGTTAGGTAATCTGGTGTGGAATGATGCGAATGACAATGGCCTCTTTGATGCAGGCGAAAGCGGCATTAACAATGTGCAGGTGGAGCTGTGGTCTCCAGGCCAGGATAACTTGATCGGCGGAACGGGGGTGAATGCAGATACGAAGCTGGCCACGACCGTCACGGCGGGTGGGGGTGTCTATGGATTCACGGGGCTCACGGCGGGACGCTACTTTGTGAAGGTGCCGACGCCGCCGCTTTCGAGATCAAGCTCGGTGGTGGATAGTACGGACAATGGTCAAGACCTAGACAATGATGGTGCACAGCCTGGAGGCTCTGCCACATCAGCCTACAGTGGTGTGGTGCAATTGGCCGTGGGGGCAGAGCCAGGGAGCACCGGCGGTGGCAACGTGGATAACACGATAGACTTTGGTTTTGTAGCTAACGTGGGTTCGCCTTTCGTGTGTGATAACCGCTTCTACATCATGCAGAACGCGGAGACAAGCGCGGGCTCTGGCATATGGGACACGACGTTGTATTACATCGGCACGGGCCAAACGCTGGAACCCATCTTCATTTTCAGCGGTAAGAAGCTGAATGGATTGGCTGCCTATGGAGGCTACCTCTACTGTGTGGACCAGAACGGCAACCACCTCTACCGCGTGAACTCGCTGGGGACGTTGGTGGACATGGGGGTGATCGATGGCTTGCCCTCACCGGGAAGCAGTGGCCAGTGGTCTGGTGCCACTGCGCTGACGACTGGGCAGATGATTTTAAATTTGTTCAGTAACTCGACCACTACTCTCTACACGATTGATCTGGGGTCGGCGAGTCTCGTCGGCAGCGGTGTGGTGTGTAAGTATGCCAGCACAGGGCTGCCCGTGACAGGCAATTTTGGTGACATTGTTTGGGACCCTCTCAGCACGAAGATTTACGGTTACAATACTGTGGATACCGCGCAGTTAGGTTTATTCGAAATCAATGCGAGCACAGGTGTCTGCACGCGTGTGGCTGCGGCGACGGTTTCTTCTTTTGGTTCAATGGTGATCGATGCCAACGGATTGGCTTATGGTTATGGCAGCCAGGGTAGCTCTGGGGTGCAGGACACCCTGTATGTTTTCAATCGCACGAATGGCATTTTAAATGGTTCGCTGACCGCTGTGGGAACGGGCCCGAGTGTTTCTAACTCCGATGGTGCGGCCTGTCCTGGAGCGGCCCCGTCCATGAAGCTGGGCAATCTGGTGTGGTATGACGTGGATGATGACGGCATCAAGGACAGTGGCGAAGTCGGCATCAATGGGGTCCAAGTTCGTTTGTTTTTGGGGGGGGAAGATCCACTCACAGCAGCTCCCGCTGCAACGGTGACCACCGCTGGCGGGGGATTGTTCTCGTTTGAGAATTTGTCTCCTGGGCAATATTTCCTCTACATCCCGACTCCACCTGCCGCTTACCCATTGAGCAGCACCGTGACGGATACGGCGGACAATGGTCAGGACGGTGATGATAACGGCATCCAGACTCAGCAGGGGCAGCCTGTGCGTAGCCCTTTGATCTCTCTGGTCGCAGGGACTGAGCCGACGACTGATGGTGATACGGATAGCAATACGGACTTAACGATCGATTTTGGTTTCCGTTCTTGTTCTGCCATCAACGTGAGCGGCACCCCTGGGAGTGCGACGGTGGGGAAGTTCTTTACCCATACTTTTGGAGCTGTGGGAGGGAGTGCACCTTACACATGGTCTGTGGTGAGTGGCACATTGCCTGCGGGATTGCTTTTGAGCGAAGGCGGTGTCTTGAGTGGCACGCCGACCACCTCCAATGGCAGTGGTATTTCTGTCACGGTGCGTGCGACGGACGCTGTGGGGTGTCGGGGGGATATGAGCGTCACACTGGTGGTGCTGCCTAACCTAGACTTTGGAGATTACACAGCTTTCCCGAGTGCATCGAGTGTCGCAAATACCACTTTAAGGATCGGTCTCTTGACGGATGCAGAAGCGACAGCGACCACCAACACGACGGCTACAGGAGACGATGTGACGGGCAGTGATGATGAAGATGGCGTTGTCGTGCCAGCGCTTTTGGAACAAGGCAAAGCGAGCAGCATTACGGTGATGGTGACCAATTCTACTGGATCTTCGGCACTGCTGAATGCTTGGGTTGATTTCAATCGTAATGGCAGCCTCAATGATGCAGGTGAGCAGATCGCCACAAATGTCTCTGTGGCAAATGGTTCGGCGAATGTGGCCCGCGTTCTGAATTTTACGGTCCCTGTTTCGGCTTCACTCGGTGCGAGCGCTCTGCGGGTGAGATTGACCAGTGTCAGCAGCCCCGGAACGGATGGGACGGATGGCAACGGGGAGGTGGAAGATCATGCGGTGATGATCAGTCCACCTTTGTTAGATTTTGGTGACTATGCCAGTTTTGCCCAGGCATCGAACACGGCGAGTATGAACCTTCGGTTAGGCTCAGCCGTGGATGCAGAGCCTGCGGCGACATTGAATAGCATCGCGACTGGGGATGACACCACGGGGAGTGACGATGAAGATGCAGTGACTTTCCCCGCCATGACCGCTGGGCAGCCCGTGACTTTGTCCGTGCCAGTTACCAACCTTACGGGCAGCACCGCTTTCTTAAATGCCTGGATTGATTTTAATAATGACGGAGATTTGCTGGATGCTGGTGAGCAAATCGTGAGTATTCTCACTGTTTCCAATGGATCTAACAATTTGTCCCTGAGTCTAGACTTTACGGTGCCGACGAATGCGGTCACTGCCGCCACCAACATTGGTGCACGCTTCCGTTTGACCTCCGCTTCTGCACCCGGACCTACCGGGGACTCAGGAGTGGGTGAGGTGGAAGATTACGCGGTGGTTATCCTGGCACCCATTACGGATTTCGGCGACTGGGATCGCGGAGTGACGGTATCCAATACAGCGGATTCACGGCTGCGTCTGGGGGCCTCTGTGGATGCTGAGTATGCGGCGACGACGAATGCTGCTGCGACAGGCGATGATGTGACGGGCGTGGATGACGAAGATGGGGTCACTTTCCCAGCTCTCATCGCAGGTGCCCCAGTGACGATCAACATTGTGCGCACCAATACGACGGGGGCAGTCGGCTATTTGAATGCCTGGATGGACTTCAATAACAACGGTTCTTTCACTGACAGCGGTGAGCAAGTGCTGACGAATTCCAGCCTGGCAAGCAACACCGTGGATGGGGTGCAGAACCTGAGTCTAACGATCCCAGCTAATGCAGTCACAGGCACTGCGATAGGGGCGCGATTCCGCATTTCACAACTGGCCAGTCCTGGCACGGGCGGCGCTGGGGGGACGGGTGAGGTGGAAGACTATGTCGTCACGATTGATGCGCCTACGACCGATTTTGGGGATTTCTCTTTGTTTGGTTCGGCCAGCAGCAATCGCCTGGCGGGACTGCGTCTTGGTGCGGTGATTGATACCGAGTATTCGGCCACGGTGAATGCGGCTGCTACCGGTGATGATAGCACCGGGGCCGATGATGAAGACGGGGTGGCGTTTTCTTCCATGATCGCGGGGGCTCCTGCGGTCATGACAGCCACGGTGACGAATACGACAGGTGCAGTGGCCTACATCAATGCATGGATTGATTTTAATGGCAATGGGGTGGTGACAGATGCCGGAGAACAGGTGATCACCAATGCAGTGGTGAACGCAGGCGTGACGGATGCTGTGATGAATTTAAACTACAGCGTGCCAGCGACGAGTCTGACGGGGGTCAATCTAGGATCGCGAGTGCGATTGACGGATGTGTCGGGCGCGGTTTCTGTAGGAAGCGTCGGCAACGGCGAGGTGGAGGATGGGGTGGTGATGGTAGCTGCGCCAACGACTGATTTTGGGGACTACAGTGGTTTTGCGGATGCTTCTCAGGGGGTAAGTCCAAGCCTGAGAATGGGACTAACCATTGATGCTGAATTTGCCTCCACTCGCGATGGCACGGCGACTGGAGATGATGTCACCGGCGCAGACGATGAGGATGGTGTCACACTGCCTGCTTTCACGGCTGGAGGACCTGTGGCTGCTAGCGTGCTGGTGACGAATACGACGGGCGCGCTGGGCTACCTGAATGCGTGGGTGGACTTTAACAACAATGGTCTTTTGACCGATCCTGGTGAGCAGGTGGCGAGTAACATCAATGTGGTGACTGGAACGAGCAATGGAACGATTCCCATCAACTTCACGGTGCCTGCCAATGCGATTACCGGGGTAAAGGTAGGGGTGCGTTTTCGTCTCTCGGCACCACTTTCGCCGGGGCCCGTGGGAGCCAACTTGGCCGTGGGGGAACTGGAGGACTATGCCGTCACGATTGCACCTCCCACGACTGATTTTGGAGACTATGCCAGCTTTTTACCCGCGAGCAGCACGGTCGAGACAACTTTGAAAATGGGAGCTCTCGTGGACGCGGAATTCGCTGGCAGCACGAATGCTGCGGCCACGGGCGATGACACGACGGGCAGTGATGATGAAGATGGGGTTACGCTGCCTGCTATAGCGGCGGGGGGGACCTACACCATCCCAGTCGTCATCACGAATAATCGTGGGTCCAGTGCGTTTCTAAATGCCTGGGCGGACTTCAATAACAACGGTTCTTTGACGGATGCGGGGGAACAAATTGCAACTAATGTGGTGGTGGCAAATGGCAGCAATAATGTGACCTTTAATTTGACTGGCACGGTGCCGCTCAGTGCTACCACGGGCGTCAATGTGGGGCTTCGGTTCCGCCTCACTTCCGTCAGTTCACCAAATGCGGTTGGCACTGCAGGGGCCGGGGAGGTGGAGGACTATGTGTCTAACATCATCGCGCCGACGCATGATTTTGGTGACTGGAGTGGGCTGGGCGATGCCTCGAATGGCATGAGTAATAATTTGAAGTTAGGGGCACTGGTGGATGCTGAAATCGTCTCCAACCGGAATGCCACAGCGACGGGGGATGACACGGTGGGGGTGGATGATGAAGATGGAGTGGTGCTACCCTCCATGACCGCAGGTGAGACGGTGGTAATTCCATTGACCGTTACCAATACGACTGGATCTGGTGCTTTCCTGAATGCGTGGATTGATCTGAATAACAATGGGGTGCTGACGGATGCCGGAGAGCAATTTCTGGTGAACCGCGCGGTGGTTACGGGCAGCAACGGCAGTGTGATCAATCTGAACCTAGCTATCCCACCCACGGCTGCCACAGGAACGCCATTGGGACTGCGGTTCCGCCTGACGACTACGGCCTCGCCGGGTGTCACCGGGAGCGCGGGTGGTGTGGGCGAAGTGGAAGATTATGTCGTGACGATCCAGGCTCCGACGACTGATTTTGGAGATTACTCCGGGCTTGCATCCGCAGTCAGCACCCGAGATACAAACTTGCGGTTAGGCGCTTTGACCGATGCTGAGTTTTTAGTGATCAGCAATGCGGCTGCGAATGCGGACGACCTTGCTGGTGAGGATGATGAAGATGGTGCGATTATCCCGCTCCTGATGGCTGGTGCTCCAGCGACGATTCCCGTGCAAGTGACCAATAACCGTGGTGTGCCCGCTTATTTGAATGCCTGGATTGATTACAATGCCGATCAGGATGTGCTGGATGCGGGTGAGCAAATCGCGACTAACATTGTGATCCCCACAGGCACGACAAATGCCATTCAAAATCTGACTTTCACCGTGCCAGCAGGTGCTGTGACGACCACGACGCTCGGGGTGAGATTCCGCCTGACGGATGTGCAAAGCCCGGCTCCCGTTGGGGCCGCTGGTGTGGGGGAGGTGGAAGATTATGTCGTGCTGATCTCAGTGCCACCGTCTGACTTTGGCGACTGGAGCGGTGCTGGGGATGCCTTTTCCACCGTCAATGAAGGTTTGCGACTGGGTTACCTGACGGATACGGAATATGTCTCGACGCTGAATGCCACTGCGACTGGGGATGACAATACGGGCGCGGATGATGAAGATGGGGCAACGCTGCCTGCCTTTGTGGCGGGTGCGCCTGCGACGATTCCCGTCGTGGTGACGAATCTTTTCCGAGATAACGCCTACCTGAATGTGTGGATGGACTTCAACAACAACGGCAATTTTACCGATGCGGGGGAGCAGGTGGCGACCAATGTGCTGTTTGTGACTGGGCAGTCGAACATCACCCACAATGTGGCACTGACCGTGCCTGCCACAGCGGTGACAGGCTCGACGATTGGGATCCGAGTCCGCCTGACGGATGTTTCAAATGCGGCGAGCACGGGTGCGGCTGGCTTTGGTGAGGTGGAGGATTACACCACCACCATCGCAGTGCCGACGACTGACTTTGGTGACTGGGACGGAGCAGCAGATGCGTCTAGCATCGCCAGTAGCAACCTGCGTCTGGGTGCGTTAGCGGATACAGAGTATGTTTCCACACGAAATTCAGCCGCCACAGGTGATGATGCGACAGGCAGTGATGATGAAGATGGGGTGACGGTGCCTAGCAGTTTAAATCAGGGGGCCAGTGGCACGATCACGGCCATGTTGACCAACAATCTTGGTGCCAGCGCTTATCTAAATGCGTGGGTGGACTTCAATGGCAACGGCAGCTTTGCCGATGCGGGGGAACAAATCGCCACGAATACCCTGATCTCTACGGGCTCCAATGGGTTGGTTCGTAACTTAGATTTCACGACGCCTGCGGCCGCCAAACCAGGACTGCGCGGTGTGCGTGTGCGATTGACCAATGTACAGAATCCTGGCCCAACGGGAGCCGCAGGGACGGGTGAAGTGGAAGATACGTTGGTTAGGGTGAACTGCCCCACTTTGACCATGACTCCGGCTACCTTGGCCGTGCCTGTGGTGGGCATGACGTATGAGCAAGGCATCTCGATTACCGGAGGTGCGGCCCCTTACACTTTCAATCTCATGCTGGGTGCCCTTCCTGCGGGCATCACCTTGAGTCCTGCGGGTGTCCTGCAAGGAAAAGCCACGAACACGACTCCTGCCAGTTTCACGCTGCTGGCTACCGATGCCAATGGTTGCCTGTTGACTCGGGAATATTCTCTGGCTCCTGTCTGCCCTGCAATTGTGGTGGGGCCCACGACTTTGCCAGCGCCAGTGGTGGGCAGCGCCTACAGTCAATCCATCACGGCAACAGGTGGCACGGCAGGCTACACGTTTGCTCTTGCCAGTGGGACGCTGCCAACGGGGCTGGCCCTTGCTACGGACACGGGATTGATCTCAGGGACAACCACACAGGCGGGTGCCGTGTCTTTCGTGGTGCGGGTGACAGATCTCTATGGATGTGTCGCCACTCAAAGTTATACGGTCACTCCCACGTGCCCGGCGATCACGCTCACTCCTTCTTCCCTGCCCGCACCTGTAACAGGGGTGTTTTATAATCAAAGCGTGAGTGCTTCCGGCGGTGTGGCTGGTTATACCTATACCTTGAGTTCTGGGGCCCTGCCTCAAGGGCTAAGTTTGGGGAACGGCGGCGTCATCAGTGGAACGCCAGTTTCGATAAGCTCTTCGACCTTTATTGTTAGGGTGGTGGATTCACGTGGCTGCACAGGCACTCGCGCTTTTGCGCTCACTCCTGTTTGTCCGGCAGTCGTCGTTCAAACGACGAGCCTACCTTTGGGGTATCTGGGGACTGCCTACAATGTCACGTTGAGTGCTGGTTCAGGGACGGCACCTTATCAGTGGTCGGTTACTTCGGGCTCTCTGCCAGCAGGGCTAACTTTGAGCCCTGAAGGGCTGCTCTCAGGTGTGCCGACGGCTCAAACAGGCAGCACTTTCACAGTGCAGGCCCGAGACGCGAATGGCTGTGTTGCCACGAGGTCGCTTTCCTTTGTCATGGGCGGGCTTTCGTTGGGGAATCGTGTGTGGCTGGATAACAATAATAATGGTCTGCTGGAAGCTGGCGAAAATGGCGTGCCGGGGGCTACTGTGCAGTTATTTAGACCAGGGACGGACAATGCGATCGGCGGCACGGGTGGTGCTGCGGATACGCAGGTAGGATCAAGCCTGACCACGCTGGCCAATGGAGCCTACAGTTTTACGAATCTCCCTCCTGGAAACTACTATGTGAAAGTCACCCCACCTGTGGGATACACTCACAGTGGTGGGGTGCCTGCCACATCTGATAACAATGTGGATGGTAACAATGACGGTGCACAGCCTGGGGGAGTGGGCACGGCTTTATTCAGCCCTATCATCGCGCTGCAACCTGGAAGCGAATCTGTGGCCGATGGGGATCTGGACGCGGATACCAACTACACGGTGGACTTTGGTCTATGGGCTCCCTTGGCTATCGGTAACCGTGTATTCATGGACATCAATGGTGATGGCCGGATGAATCCAAATGAAGGTATCGAATACGCCTACGTGCAGATCTTTAAAGCAGGGGCAGACGTGAATGTGGACGAAGCGGTAAGTGCGACCATCTCTGATGAAGGTGGCCGTTACTTGCTGACGGATTTAAATCCCGGTTCTTACTTCCTGCATCTGGCCGCTATTCAGTTTGAATACGGTGGAGTCTTGCAGTGGGCCACGCCCTTGTCAGAGGTCAGTTCCGGGGATGATAATTTGGGGCAGAAGCTGCTCTACAATAACTCGCCCGTGACCAATGGCGCGAGCACAGCCGTTTTCACCATCGTGCCAGGGCAACTCGCAGCGGGCACGGCTGAATCAGGGGCGGACGGCATGGCGGATGATGAAGGCCTGGATGCGAATACGGATCTCACCTTTGACCTTGGGTTGGAGTGTCTAGATTGCTCGAGCTTTAATTTGGCAATGCGTGAAAGCGCCCCTCCACCCGTGGAGACGGTTGTCTTGGAGACGGACCTTTCTGCTGGCGTAACAACCTTTGCCTCATGGGAGGAAGTTTATGGTCTGGGTGACCAAGGTGGACCGATGGACAATCCAGACGCTGACCTCTACCCCAATCTTCTGGAGTATGCGCTGGGTACAGACCCTGCCAGCGGTGCGAGTGGTGCAGGTCGGTTTAAACTGGAAACTCAGCCTGCGACGGGGGCTGTGGATGTGGTGGTGACACTGCCGATGTCCGGGCGGCGTGACATAAAGCTGACTCTGGAGGTGAGTGAAGATGCAAAGACTTGGTCGGCGGTAGGTGTTTCTCCCGAAGGCTCGTTTAATTCACAAGGTGAACAAACCCTTCGTTATGCTCAGGTGGATAACCGTTTATTTGCCGGAGCTGCCAGAGGCTTGGTTCGTTTGAAGGTTTCTTTGGATGCGAATCTGGATGGGCAAGCGGAAGCTGCTGCAGTGACGCCTGGGTGGATGTTCAGTCGTGAAACTTTGGGGAAAGGCACTCGCAGTTTCTCCATGCCGCTTCAGCAGCCGGAGTTGTATGCAGGGCTTGTCAATGAGGCCGTGGGGGATCGCAGCCTGCGCTTAAAAACACTTTCAGGAATTGCCCTAGAAGCTGCTGCTGTACTGGAAGTTCTGGATGGCCCTCATGGGGGGGATCAGTTTGCCGTGACGCAGGTTGATGGGGACCGGGTGACGGTGGCGGCTCCCTTGCCTGCGGGGATGCAGGGCGCTCGGGTGGCCCTGCGTGCTGTGTGGAGTCTGGATGCGTTGCTGCCCGTGGATCTTTTTGCTCAAGGCAGCTCTGTGGACACCACAGATCGAGTTCTGAGGTATGATGCCGTCAGTCATGATTTTGTGCCTGTTCTACCAGGCGCGGCAGGCTGGACCGAAGCTCTGGGACAAACCGTGACGCTGGGCCACGATGAAGCTGTGCTGGTGCAGGTGCGCGCCCAGGACGTGAGTGTGGTGGTGGCGGGACAAGTGCCTGTCATAACCTCAGCTCTCAGGCCTGAATCTGGGGCTCGATTCATCGGCTCTCAGCGCGTGGTGGATACAACTCTGGTGGAGTTGGGACTGACCGCTGATGCTGGGTTCCCAATGGCAGCAGAGCCGGCGGTTGCAACTCGGATACGGTTATTGATGTCAGACGCTGACCGTGCGCAGTCGGGTTACGATAACCTCTATCTTCAGATGTCTCCGACAGGAGCCTCGTGGCTGCGCGAGGGCGATACCGCCGCTGCGGACCTGGGCCAGGAAAAACTGTTGGAGCCTTTCCGTGGCTTCTTCCTAGTGCAGCCTTAAGTCGGTCTTTCTAAAAGCTCACTTGGACTGCGGTTGGGCAAAACGAACTTCCACGCCTGGGATCGTCTTGGCTAGAGCGGTGCCTTTTTCAGGGCCTAGTACACACATGGCAGTGGCGAGTGCATCGGTGGTGGTGCAATCATCGGCAATGACGGAGCAGGCGATGCTTTGAGTTAGGCCAAGTCCTGTCTTCAAAGACAGGATGTGGGAATATCGGATACCTTCGATTTCGATGAATTGATAAAGGTCACCCGAAGTGGAAACCGCGCGATTCGCTAGCGTGATGGAAGTGAGATCATCCTCACCTTCACGCCGTTTGAAAGT
This sequence comes from Prosthecobacter dejongeii, assembly GCF_014203045.1. Taxonomy (NCBI): domain Bacteria; kingdom Pseudomonadati; phylum Verrucomicrobiota; class Verrucomicrobiia; order Verrucomicrobiales; family Verrucomicrobiaceae; genus Prosthecobacter; species Prosthecobacter dejongeii. The sequence continues at coordinate 50,414 of NZ_JACHIF010000009.1, read as the reverse complement.
GCGCAGTTTAATTTCCCATCCGGGTTTGCCGGGAGGTGCATCCCCCACAGCGGTATCGCCACCGGCGATGACGACTGCGCGCCCAAGGCCGTACTGACGCAGAACACGAAGGCAGTCATCGGCAGCGTAGCCTTTGGCAATGCCGCCGAGGTCTAAGAGTGTACCGGGTTTGAGGGTGATTTGCTGCTTGGGCGGGTCAATCTGGATGCGTCGCCAATCGGTGGCCGCAATCGCAGCCTGGAGGCGAGGTGTGGGGGGCAGCTTTCCTTGCCTACGGGTGCGGCGCCAGAGCTGGGTGAGGTGGCCACAGGTTGGGTCAAAGGCACCGTCTGTGAGTTTCGCGAAATCAACGGAGCGTTCCAGGAGCTCCAGCATCGGTGGGCTAACTTTCACGGGATAAACGGCCTCCGGTGCACAAAGGCGCATGAGCTCGCTGGTGGGATCGTAGTCGGTAAAAATCTGGTTCAGTTCCGCGATGCGGGCGAAGCAGGCCGTCGTGGCTTTTTCAGCCTGCTCGCGACTTTCAGCATAACAAGAGATGCGAAAAGTGGTGGCCATCCCCGGGCCGCTGAAGTCAAAACGCTGCGGCGTGGCAGCGGATAATGAAAGCGCCCCGAATGCCAGGAAGCAGACGGGGCGCAGAAGATTCATGACCGAGGTACCGTTAGGCCACCAGAGTCTGGTCACGGGAAGGGCCGACGCCGAGGAGGCTGACGCGGGCACCGGTCAGTTCTTCGAGACGCTTGAGGTAGGCCTTAGCCAGTTCTGGCAGGTCTGCGAAGTTTTTGATCTGGCTGAGATCCTGTTTCCAACCCTGGTGGGTTTCGTAAACGGGCTCGCAGGCTTCGATGTCTTCGATGGTGCTCGGCGGGTAGTGGATGGTCTCACCGCGCAGCTTGTAGGCGGTGCAGATCTGGATGGTATCCAGACCGTCCAGGCCGTCCAGGTTTGTGATGGCCAGTTCGTCAGCACCATTGATCATGACGGCATAGCGCACCAGCACGGCATCCAGCCAGCCGCAACGGCGAGCACGGCCGGTGGTGGCACCGTACTCACGACCCATGTTGTGCAGCATGTCACCGATGTCTTCATTCTCTGTGATGAAGGGACCGGAGCCGACACGGGTGGTGTAGGCTTTTGCCACAGCGACGACTTTGTCAATCATGCGGGGAGGCACGCCGGAACCTGTGCAAGCACCTCCTGAGGTGGTGTTGGAACTGGTGACGAAGGGATAGGTGCCGTGGTCAATGTCTAGGTATGTGCCTTGGGCACCTTCAAAGAGCAGGCTCTTGCCAGCGCGGATGGCCTCGTGGCAATAGACGGCGGTGTTGGTGATGTGCGGGGCCAGCACTTTGGCGGCAGCCAGCACGGCGGTGATGGTTTCTTCCACCGGCACCTCTGCCACGCCGACGGCGCGGAAGGTCTCGTTGTGCATGAGGATGCGGCTGCGCAGTTCTTTTTCGAGCTGCTCTGGGCGAGTCAGGAGGATGGCGCGCAGACCACCGCGCTCTACTTTGTCCGCATAAGCCGGGCCGATGCCGCGACCGGTGGTGCCGATTTTTTTGTCACCCAGTTTTGCTTCGCGTGCCTGATCCAGACCTTTGTGATAAGGCAGGACGAGGTGAGCGGTCTCACTGATCTTGAGATTTTCCGGAGTGATCTTGACGCCTTGCGCCCGGAGTTTGGCCATCTCTTCCAGCAGGCCGAGGATGTCCATGACCACACCGTTGCCGATGACGCACATCTTATCTTCCCAGAGGATGCCGCTGGGGATGAGGTGCAGGATGTACTTGGTGCCGTTGTTGATGACGGTATGGCCGGCGTTGTTCCCGCCTGCGGCGCGTACGACGACATCTGTGTGTTCTGTGAGGTAATCAACGATCTTACCTTTTCCTTCATCGCCCCACTGGGCACCGACAACAATGGTATTGGACATTACTTGAGCTTCTTCGCGGCGCATGGAGGCCGCATCCTTGTTTGGTTGTTTATGACAAAAATCCATGTTGGCGGCAGGTCATGCCGCCAGGGATCGCGATGGAGCGATCACCGGACCGAGGATTTAGGCGGTCATCTGAGTAAATGAGAATGCGGCATAAGCGCAGACCAGGAGGGCCAATGCACCGAGGCCGAAGAGGGGACCGTAACCGTTGCTCTTCGGTTTGCCTTTAGGGCCGAAGCCTGTGCGGCGATTACGATCAATAGGGGCTGCGCCATAACCACTGCTGGACATGGTGCGGGTGGGGGCGCTGTAGGCAGGGGCTTCTTCGAAATCCCCGATGAAAACGCAATCCACGTGGCCAAGGGTAAAGCTGCCACCGTGGCCGAGTTCCAGGCGTTCCACGCGCTCACCGCCGATTTTGGTGCCATTGGTGGAACCGAGGTCGGTAAAGACCCAGGCATCCCCTTCGATGGCGACTTCACCATGATGGCTGGAAACCGAGTCATGAGAGATGACGATCTGATTGTCATCTGCGCGGCCCAGCGTCATACGCTCAGCGGTCAGCTCAACTTCGCCAGTGGTGCCTTCGGGGGTGGTGTACTGAATTTTTGCCATAGCGTGGGAGGATTTAGCAGGCTAGCGCCCGACTGGCAAGCCGCAATCCTCACCCAGGGCTGGGGGATTTTGTCGCGCAGGGGAGCGGAGTGTGCCAATAAGGGGTCGTGATACCCCCGACCTTTGTTTTTGCCACCTGCCGTCCTGGCGCTGAAGCTGCCCTCAAAAGAGAGGTGGCTACCCGTCATGGAGGCCTGCTGACCCCGGCCTTCATGAGGCCGCAGCTCATTACTTGGAAGGTGCAGGGAGAGTTGCCAGGGCATTTTCGCCTCGGGGCTTGGTTGGCTCAGGTCTCTGGGTTTTCCCTGGGGATGGCAAAAACTCCGCAGGAAGTGGCGGAGCGTGCTGCCGTGGTCAATGCGGCGGTTTTAAATGTAATTCCCCGCGAGGTTTCTGAAGAGGGTGCTGATCCTGAAACCTGGGCCCGGGTAGATGCCACGGGGGTGGAAGTGCGGGGTCTGCTGGATTTATCCCCGAAGAGGCTGCCGAACCCTGGAGATACCGTGGTGAGTGTAATCATGGGAGCTGAGGGCGAACCCATGCTGGTGGGCTACCACCGCCATCAGCCAGGCGATCTGGCCGATCCTGTCGCGCTTCTGCGTCTATCTTTACCTCCGGAGGCACCCTCACGAGCGTGGATGAAAATGGAGCAGGCGCTGGATTGGTTAGGCATCCAAAAAGATATTCAAGGGCGGACGGTGCTGGAGCTGGGCTCCGCACCCGGTGGCGCTTCTCACTCGCTTTTGTCTCGAGGAGCCACGGTGTTTGGGGTAGATACGGGGGCGATGGATGCCCGGGTATTGGCGCATCCTGCCTTTCATCATCTCAAGGTCGCTGCCGGGGATCTGAGGCCTGGTATGGTGCCAGATCAGGTGGACCTGCTGGTTTCCGACATGAATCTGGAGCCGCGTGTGGTCTGCCAATACGTGGAGAAATTTGCCTCCCGCCTTCGCCCCTTGGGGCTCATTTTGACTCTGAAAATCAACTCGGCCAAAGTCGAGGCTGAGTTGCCGGACCTCATCCACCGCATCCGCGACTGGGCTCCGGGTCCGGTCTATGTGCGGCAGCTCCCAGCCAATCGCCAGGAAGTGACCCTCGTTTCCTGGCAATAAAAAGCCCCGGGCATGTCTGGACACACCTGGGGCTGAAGTCAGAGGCTCGAAATCAGCCGAAAAGCTGGGTTAGAGGTTTGCCCTTGTCGGCAATGGTGAAGGGACGCTTCGTTGAGGAATAAAGCACCTGATCCAACGGCAGGCCTAGGGCATAACCGATGGTGGCGTTCAGGTCCGGGATGGTGGTGGATCCATCCACCACTTTATCCCCTCTCTCATCGGTGGCTCCATAGACTTGGCCGCCACGGATGCCGCCCCCAGCTAGCACGCAACTAAACCCGGCAGGGTGGTGGTCGCGGCCATCGTTGGCATTGACTTCAGGCGTGCGGCCAAATTCGGTAGCCAGCACAATGAGGGTGTCATTCAGCATGCCTCGGGCCTCAAGATCGCTGATGAGGGTGCTCATGGCGGAGTCCAGCTCGTCGCAGAGTTCCGGCACGCGGGTGAAGTTGGCATTGTGGGTATCCCAGTTGCCAAAGCTGACCTCTACGTGACGCACGCCATGCTCCACCAGACGGCGGGCCAGCAGACAGCCCTGGCCGAAACGGTCGCGTCCGTATTTTTCGCGGAGGGCATCAGGCTCGGCATCCAGGTCGAAGGCTTTCAGCTCTTCGCTCTTCATCATTTTCACCGCATCATCATACATGTCGCTGTAGGCGCGCACGTTTTTAACGTCGTAGGTGGCGGCGAATTTTTTATCGAGCTGTTTGGCGATGCTCAGGCGGCTGGCGAAACGCTCCTCGGTGAACCATTCGTTAGGCCGTACGTTGGAGATGCCGCTTTCCGGATCATTGATCATCAGTGGGGCAAAGCGGGATTCAAAGAAGCCTGCGCCGGGATGGCGGCTGTCATTGCCGATCATCACACTGCCGGGGAGCGTGGGATTGCCACGGTCCTGGAATTTCTGCAGCCACGCGCCCATGGAAGGGTGGCGGATGCTGCTGCGCAGCGTGTAGCTGGTGTGCATGAAGTAGTTACCCTGCTCATGCGCACCCTGGGTGGAGTTCATGCCGCGGATGACGGCCAGCTTGTCCGCCTGACGGGCCAGGAGGGGGATGTTCTCACTGAGGCGCATGCCATCCACCTTGGTATCCAGCGTTTTGGTGAGGCCCATGACGTCGCCGTTGTCAGGCTTTGGATCCCAGGTGTCCAGGTGGCTCATCCCTCCCGTCATGTAGAGGTAGATGACACTGCGCGCCGTGGGCACCTGCTTCAGCGGGCTGGTATTTTCCCCTGGGATGGCAAAGGCCTTGCCGCCGAGCTGGCTCAGCGCGGTGACGCCTAGAAAGGACTGCGCCGCGCCGGCGATGAACTGGCGACGGCCAAAGGGGGTAGAGGTGGGATTCATGAGGGGAGCAGGGGTAACTTGGCTTTCTACCGCCGAAACGAAGCCACATAATTCGACCTTGCAGAAATTTTCCGGCATTTCCCAGCGGCGGACCCGCTCAAGCCGTGCGGCGCACGATCCTCAGCGAGTAGATGCCGGAGGTTTTTTCTGACAGGCGTCTCGGTTCTTTCTCCGTCTCGGTCGGATCGTAGATGAGGTAATCCTGGCCTTCCTTGCTCACCACGATGACCCAATGGGGGATGCCCATGGGCAGGAAGAACTTCACCACCGAATACTGTCCGGCTTCCAGCGCACGATCCATCGCTTCATGAGAAGGGCTGCTGAGGACATTCACCTCGATGCGTTGGTCAAAAATCTTGGCGATGGCAGACCATACCAACCAGCCTTGGTCCGTGTAGCCTCCGTTTTCGGCCAGGGCCCGATTCAGGGTGGAGGGATCGGTTGTTTCTCCCAGATACTGGGCGGCACTGGCCACGCTGCACATCGCGCAGCCCACGCTCTTGATCGTTTCGGAAGTGCGGCCCAGTTTTTCAGCGCCCCAGCGCGGATCATTTTGCCGAAAGTGTGGGGCCTCGGCTGGCAAGCGAATGGACAGAGTCCGCCCTCCTTGGGCTGCAATGTGTGAGGCAGATCGTGTCTTCCACCACACATAGCCCCACAGCCCGGCACCACCGACGAGGAGGGTTAGAAGAGCGATGATGATGAGGCGTTTCATGGGCTTGATGGCTAGGGTTTGTCCATGATCACAACTTTGCCTGTTTTGAAATAGTCTGCCAGCATTTGGTTAGGTCTGATCCAATGCCCGCCTCTGCCATCCTTCTTCCGGATCAAAGAGCGGGATTCGGGGAGTGGTTGTCCCAATCTAGCAGCGGCCTCAATGTGTGGTAATTGAGAGAAGTCGATCTCCACAAGTTCCCGAAGCTGTGGGAAACTGATGCCACTGCGAGGTGTTGAGTTGGATTGCTCATACCACGGTGCCAAGTCGTCCCATGAGGCGGGCAGGCGTCCAGACAGATGATGCGCTGTCATGATCAGTTCAATGGCCGCCCACTCACCATACATGTGTTTGAGCCTAGACGGCATCTTACTGGAGATGTAAAATGCGAGCCCAAGGAGTACAACGAGAAGGAGGCATGCAGTCCGACGCAAAGTGTTCTTGAAAAGGAACGGCATAGCCTAACTATATCGATTTTATTCCTCGTGCCTCAAACTCTTCAGGGGTTAAGAGCTTATCCAGGATTGGATGTTTGAGACGCCAGTATTGATGGCAACCTACCAGACCTGACCAAGCATATCCTGTCTCGTAACGAACAGGAAATGAAAACCCTTTGCTTGATTCAAAAATACCAAGAGTACTTTTTACACAACCTGTCTGGTATAAGGTATGAAGACTTTTCTGGGGAGTGCCCCAATCGATTCGATCAATGGAATCGGCCGGTACTTCCCATGTCTGACCGGCAGTCGTGGCGACCATTCGCTTGGTTGTCCAGACATACCAGTCGCCTTCAGGAAAGCTGGCGCTGACAATAGGCTGTTCGGTTTCATCAAGATGGATTTGAATATCAGGGGGCAGGACTTCAATAACGGTTGCGCACCACAATTCCCTCTTCTTCGCACATTTGCGGATTCGATGTGCCGCATAGAAGGCTATTTTAGCATCTGGGGGCATAGCTAGAGATTGAAGAAGGATTTTTATCAGTGCATCTCGACAATGAGCCTTGGAATGAAGTTTTTATTCGGTTCATTGGGGTAGGCTTGGGGATTGGCAATCACACGGGTCTCACCGATGAAGTAGTCGCTATTATGATGGATGTGACCGTGGACCCAGAGGGCTGGCTGATGTTTTTCGATGAAGCTGTCCAGATGAGAGGCATAAGCGCAACTCACGAGTTCGCTGCGGCGATGTTCGGGCAATGACAAGGCCGATGGTGCGTGGTGAGTGACGATGATGCAGCGGCGGGGATCGTGGGTGGAAAGGAAGGTTTCCATGCGTTGCACGGAATCCACATGGATGGCGCGGGTGTCTCTGGGGGAGAGTTTGCGGTAGCCTTGCTGAGCGGTGCGGATGCGTTTGTAGTCGTTCATCCGGTCGCCTGCTTCGACGGCACCTTCCGTCCATTCACCCTGCAGGGCCATGTCTGTCCAGAGGGTGCAGCCATAGATGTGCCATCCGGCTACCTCAAAGGCATCGTTTTCCAACACATGAATGTTTGAGCCCGCCGTCTGCTCCTTCAGGCGTTCGGTCACTCGGGGAAGTTTCTCACCGTAGAACTCGTGGTTGCCGCAGACATACGCGGTGGGTGTGTCGCCCGTGAATTCACGAATCCAGGGCAGCGCGTTCTGCTTTGTGGCGATGTCTCCGGCGAGGAGGATCAGGTCACAATCCTCACGAGGAATTTCGGTGGCTCCGAATTCCTGATGGAGATCGCTGAGGATGCGGATGCGCATGAGAGATGTTGGCTTTTCAGCAGACGATGATCGGCAAGGAGCAAGGAACTACCGATCTCCATATTCAAGATGAATTCAGTTGCCTGAGGACTCTCGTTTTGCTTGTCCAACTCGGGCGGGAATGTAGGCCGGATGTGTTCGGCGTGATTCGGGCCGCTATTGCTCAGTTGTCTTCGCCGAATTATCCGGCTTTCTTTGAAGACACGAAGTCTTTCTTGGGAGCATTTGTGCTGTAGCCGTTGACGTCAGGGAGGAGGCGGCCATCAAAGAAAGCCGGATAGTTCGGCGAAGCTGGCGACAGAGCTGCGCGAGATCCAATTGCGCCGAACACATCCGGCCTACGATTCAGCAGGGGCAGGCAGGAGTGCCCGCATCACTTTAGGTGGCGGAGGCTTTCGTCTTCCGTCCGAAGAAGCGTCTCCAAGCCAGGGCGAAACCGGTCCAGACGAGGAGGGCGGCTGCGAGGGTGCAGAGGGCGGCGATGGTTTGGCCCAGGAAGCCGAAGAGTTCGCCGGTGTGGAGATAACGTGAGTACATGCGCAGGCGGCGGCCCAGGTTTTGCCGGGTGATGTCATCGGGACTTGGAAGAAGTTTTTGTTGGGCGGTATCTAGATTCAGCATCGTGCGTAGATGCACCTGCCCACGGCCACCACGATCCACCATGACAGGGAAGGGATCGCCCGGTTTTTGCGGCATGCGCAGACTGAGGCTGGCCCAACCAGGAGTTTGTTCACGTGCCTGTTGCAAAAGTGGCGCGAGGCCGGTGAGCGAAACGGGGGCACTGGCCATTGGGGGCCTGCCTTCACCACGAGGACCTCCTTCACCACGAGGACTGCCCTTGGCCATGTCGCTGGGGGCTGCGCCTGGGCCGCCTGCTGGGCGGGTGCGGGGTGGTGGGGGCTCGTTGCCAGTGGCGCGGAAGAGGAGGTTGTTGGCCCAGGTGTAGGACATGATCAATCCGGTGAGGATGATGAAGAGCATGGGGATGGCGCTCCAGAAACCGAGGACGTTGTGCCAGTTCCAATCGCGGGCGCGGCCTTTGAGTTTGCGGTTAAAAAGGAGAACGGCGCGCACGTTGGTCCAGCGCCAGTGGCGCGGCCACCAGAGGTAAATACCGCTGGCCAGCAGGATGCCAAAAACGAGCGTGCCCGCACCTGTGATGGCCTTGCCGACTTCGCGTGGCAAGCCGGTGCCCGTGAGGAAGCGGTGCCAGTCGGTGGCGGCATGGAAAAAGTCATGCCAGGCATGGTTGCCCTCACCCAAAAACTCGCCGGTGTAGGGGTTGGCAAAATAGGTGCCTTCGCGACCCATGCTGAGGGTGACTGGTAGGGCGGGATCGGCCTTCCAGGTGATGCCACTGGGTTTCAGATCTGGCTTGGTCTCCTGAACTTTGGCCAGCAGGGTTTCGATGTCGAGATGAGTGGCTGTGGCGATAGGTGGGGGCACTCGCAGATCTCGGTTGGCCCAGTCCATGAGCTGGACTTCATAGGCGATGAGAAGGCCGGAGATGGCAATGGACAGAATGACGATGCCAGCAAGGATGCCGCTGATTAGGTGAGCCCAGAAGATGGAACGATGAAACGTGAGATGCATGGGGAAAACAGGCGAAGGGAAACCTGGGGTGTGCGGCTTGGTCGCAGATTATTTTGGAAAGGTGTGGGTTTGGACAAATTCACATCTCTGCCCATTGGCGGAGCAGATTGTGATACACGCCCGTGAGCTGAACGCTGGTCTTTTCGGCCACTGGATTTCCGGCAAGCTCCTGGGCGAGACGCTGGATGGAAAGATCCAGGTCAAACAGGAGTGATCTTTGGCCATTGTCACGGATCATGCTTTGCAGCCAGAAAAACGAGCACACACGTGCGCCTCGAGTGACGGGAGTGACGTGGTGCAGGCTGGTGGAAGGATAGAGGACCATGTGGCCTGCGGGTAGCTTCACGGTCTTCACTCCATAGAGGTCTTCGATGCATAGTTCGCCGCCTTCATACTCTTCGGGATCTGAAAAAAAGAGGGTGGCGCTGAGGTCCGTGCGGATACGCACGGGGGAATGGGGAAGTTGGCGGATGGCATTGTCCACATGCGTGCCGAAGGATTGCCCACCGGCATAGCGATTGAACATGGGCGGCAGGATGCGCAAAGGCAGGGCCGCAGCGACGAATAGCGGATTTTGTGAGAGAGCGGCTAGGATCATGTCTCCCAGCTCCCTCGCCACGGGGCTGCTTTCAGGGAGCTGCATGTTGTCCTTGGCCTTGGCGGACTGGTAGCCCGTGGTGGTCTTGCCATCCACCCAGTCCGTGGCATCGAGCAATTGCCGGGCATGGGCGGTCTGGTCTGGCGTGAGGACGTCTGGGATGGTGAGGAGCATGAGGGGGAGACGGGAAGAGGCCGGGGGCAAAGCACGCATTCGCGTGTCCATACCCCCGGCCTAGTTGCACGGCAGAGAAGGTTTAGAACTTGTAGCTGGCCGTGAGGGCTGCGGAGCGGCCTGCACCGGGGACAAAGTGGCCACCACCGACGCGGTCAATGTAGCGCTCGTCTGCGAGGTTATAGACATTCAGACGGACGTTGAACTTATCATTGACCTGGTAGTTCAGCATGGCGTCGCAGGTCCAGTAACCTGGGGCTGTGCGGGAGGTGTTGGAGTTGCCGTTCTGTCGGTCACCCACATACTGAGCACCAAAACCGACCTGCACACGGAAGGGCAGATTGTAGGTGGTCCAGATGTTGAAGGAATGGTCGGGAGTGTTACCGAGGGATTGACCCAGTTCAGCAACAACTGCGGAGTCGCGCACTTCGCTTTCCATGTAGGCGTATCCGGCAAAGACCTGCCAATCTTTGGTGATGTTGCCAGCAAGGCCGAATTCCACTCCCTGAACGACTTGGTCGCCTGCCAGCACGGTGCCCAGGATGGGGTCGTTGGTGCGGGCGTTGGTCTTCTCGGAGCGGAAGAGGGCTGCGGTCAGGGAGAGGCGCTCGTCAAACAGGTCCCACTTGGTGCCTAGTTCGTAGCTGCGGTTTTCCTCAGGATTCAAATCTGCCACCGCCGCCGTCAGGCCCAGTCCGACGTTGGTGTCGATGGATGGGTTGAAGGAAGTACCGTAGGAGAAGTAAATGCTGCCGTATTCGACAGGCTTCACCACAATGCCAGCCTTCCAGCTGATGAGGTCATCGGAGCCGCTGAAGCCAGCACTGCCGCCAGGATTGCGGGATTCATACTCCAGATGGTCGTAGCGGAGACCTCCGTTCAGTTCTACATATTTGGCGATGGAGATCGTGTCGAAGGCGTAGAGGGAGAAGGTGTCGAGGTGAGACTCGGCACCGCCAGGGAGAACAGGACGACCTGTGTAAACGCCGTCATTAAGACCTGGATTAAAAATGTCCGAACGGCCTGCGGCATCTGCGCGCGCAGCATTGGCATTGACTTGACGCTCCCAGGTGAGTTCCATGCCGGTAACGAGGGCGTGCTTCAGGATGCCAGTATCAAACTCAGCCGTGAAATTGGTCTGGTTGGACAGGATTTCCTGTGTCTGCTCACGGGCCTGCATCTGGCGATTCAGGGCGCTTGTATATTGGTTGCCGACGGTAGCCGGGTCATTGATAAACTGGCCTGGGTTAGCTGGGTCCGGAATTTGAGCCGTGGGCACAGTGTCAAAGAACCGAGGAGCCGTAATGACCGAGTTGCGGTAGACGCGGCCATAACGGAGCACGTTACGCAGCTTCAGCTTGTCCGAAAAGTCGTGTTCCAAAATGCCGGTGATGATGTCACTCTGGACGTCTTCGAAGTCGGTGTTTTCACGACCATAAAAGTTGTCGAAGCTGACAGGTGGCGCTTTGTCTTTGTAGTTGTTCAGGCGCGTGCCGCTGCCACTGAAGGTCCCATTGGCAGGCACCCACGGGATACCGTAGTCTGGAATGTTGTTTTCAGACAGGTGCTGGTAATTGATATAGGCACGGGTTTCCGTGCCGAGACCAAAAGCCAAAGAGGCGGCAAGGCCGTAACGCTCCTGGTTCACGACGTCGCGCCCTGGAGTGTCAGCACTGTGGTACATGCCGTTCACGCGGAGGGCCATGTGGTCAGAGATCGGCTGGTTGTAGTCCGCCGTTGTCCGGTAGAGATTGTCTGTGCCGAAAGACTGGGAGACACTGCCGCCTTGCTCTTGGTTGGCCAGCTTGCTGGTGAGGTTGATGGAGCCACCGGTTGATCCGCGGCCATTGGAGGAAGATGAAGGGCCCTTGGTTACTTCCACCTGCTCGGTATTGAAGGGATCGCGATTGTAGGAGCCTGTATCGCGCACACCGTCTTGGTAAAGGTCACCACGGGAAGTGAAACCGCGGATGCTGAGGTTGTCGCCTGAAAGACCGCCGCCGCCTTCACCCGCCTGCATGGAGATGCCAGGGGTGTTGCGAAGGACATCGCGGAGGCTGAATGCGCCTCGGTCTTCGATCACTGCCTTGGGAATCACGGTGATGGTCTGGGGAACATCGCGCAGCGGCTCCGTGTATTTGGGAGATTGGAGGCGCTCGGGTTTATAAACTTTTTCGCTGGTGGTGGTGACGACGATTTCGGGCAGTTCGTCTGTGGGTTCACCTTCTGTGGCCGGATTGACAGCAGGAGTGGGGGCGGCTGTTTGGGCTGCGAGGCTGCCTAGAAGGCCCAAGGTGGAAGTCCAAGCGAAGCCGTGAGGCAAAGTGCGGAAGGGGGAGTGAGTGAGTTTCATGGATTCGGGAACGGCGTCTCTTGGGTGGAAACGGATATGAGTATCAGTCGCAATAGTGACTAGTGCGAATAAGTCTCAGCATCAATACAGTCAAGAGGCTTTTTGAGATTTCGTCTCCTTAGGACAAAAAGTGAGCAAGAGAGGCCAGCAGCGAGGGAAGGCCAGATGAAACGAGGCTGCGTGCTGAGAGAGGCGGTGTTGATACTTCTGTGCCGTGAAAGCTCCAGAGTCGTGGGCATGGCATATCCGATGCTTGAGGAATGATTATCCCCCCGGAGCGCCCTTTCCAAAACAGACCTGTGCTGTGACGGAGAGTCCACGGCCTCATGCCAACGGGGGGAACCAACGCCCCCCTATGAAAATCCGAATCCTTCTTTATCGTTGTCTGCTCAGCATTTTGGTTTATGCGGGCTTCTCTCTCCAGGCCATGGCCCAGACGGCCACGTGGAATTCGACTGGAACGGGTCTGTGGACCGAGACCACAAAGTGGAGTTGGACAGGGACAGTGCCGGGGACAGCTCTGCCAGATGCGGCGACTTCCATTCTCCTCAGTAATGGCGGGACGATTTCATTGAAGGATACGACGCAGTCTATCCTGGGCCTAACCATGAATAATGGAAGGCTGGAGATCACGAAGGACACCTCGGGGGGGATTTTGGGGGTGGGAGGGGCTATTGTGTTTGGCAGCAATGCTGGGACGAACAGCTTTATCACGGTGGATGGCCTGGGCAGTGAAATGAATAAGACAGGCGCTACGCAGTTTCATTTAGGAAGCTCTGGCACGGCGACTTTGACGGTGAGCAATCAGGGAAAGGTAACCTCCTCGGGAACCATTCACGTGGGGTTAGGAAACAGTGCAGGGATCGGCACGGGGATCCTGAATGTGAACTCCCAAGGGCAACTCATCACGAGCACGACTTTTATTTTGGGGTATCGGGGCAATGGCACGATGAATGTGGAATCTGGAGGATTTGTGAAATCACCCAACGGCTACATTGCAGGTTACGGGCAGGACGCCAATCGCGTGCAGGGGACGGCGGCGGTGAAGGTGAGCGGGACGGGTAGTAAATGGGAAGTCGGCCCTCTTTTTGTGGGGCACACAGGGACAGGATCCCTGGTGGTGGAGGACAATGGCCTGGTGGCTAGCAGCAGCACGACGGCGATCGGCTTTTACAATGCGGGGACTGCGACGGGGGCCACCGGGCCACCAGCGCCCACGAAGTATGGCACAGGGACCGTCACGGTGCGCACGGGGGGGCAGTGGCAGAGTACGGGGGCAGTGAGCATCGGCACCACAGGCGGGACGGGGACCCTGAATGTGGCCAGTCAGGGGCGAGTGAATGTCGGCGGAGGGGCTGGGGCGATCACTGTAGGCTCGACAGGGGTGATGAACATCGGCGGGAATCCGCTGCTGGATGCCTCGCCTTTAGCCCCTGGGCTAATTTTTGCCGCTACGATCACGGGAGGTGGCTTTTACGACACGGCGCTGAACTTTTTTCACAATGATATCACTGGAGATTATCACCTGACAAAGACCGGCCTCTCGACCGGGGAGCACGTGGCTTTGGCCAGCACACTGAATGTGAATGTACTAGCGGGGACGACGACGCTCAGCGGCACGAACGCTGGCCTAACGGGTACGGTCACCATCGGCGGCCTGGCAGGGACTTCGGCACGGCTGGTGACTAAACATGCGCAGTCACTGGGCATCGGCCAGATTGTGGTCAAGGACAATGGGACGCTGGAGATCGGGCAGAATGTGACGACCGCCCAGATGAACAATCTCATGCTAGAAGGCGGCAGTGCGCTGAGTCTGAAAGCACACGCCACGGGCGGCGAGTTTGCGCCTCGGCTAAACCTCAGCGGTTGGTTGGAAACGCTGGTGAATGAGGGGGAAAAGATCACGCTGTATCTCAGTGGGACCTCCGCGATCACAAACCCCGAGCTCTATGATTGGACCTTTCTACGGGCGCAGCAGGGCATCTATGCGGATGTGACCAATCTCTTTGAGGTGGTTTCTGACGTGCCCGGCTTTTATGTCTTCCAGCGTGAAGACACGCTGGTGCTCGGCATGAATGCACTGGTGCCTGAACCGGGGCGGGTATTTCTCTGCGGGCTGGGGCTAGCGGGGCTGGGGCTACGTCGTCGGCGTTAGTGGGTGTTTTTTCAGCATGTTGGCCCTCGTCGTCCAGATGTCTGCGTGCATAGTGGCGGCGATGGTTTGCAGACAGTTCTTCCTTGCCCTTCTTTGCCTGCCGGCGCTCAGTTCCTGTGTGGCGGTCGGGTTTCAACGTGTTTCAAAAACACCCGCCCCCGTAAAGTCCGCGCCTTTTGCTGAGGAACTGGCGCGTGTGGGAAAGACCTCATGGACGAATGGCAACGCCATCCGAACGCTGGAAAATGGCGGTAACTATTATCCCGCCATGCTGCGGTCCATGCGCGAAGCCAGGGAGACGATCACTTTTGAATCTTATGTGTGCGTGGACAGTGAGCCGACACGGCTGTTTAGCCAGATGTTTGCCGAACGTGCCCGGGCTGGTGTGAAGGTGCATGTTATTTTGGATGCGTTTGGCTGCTCCAAGTATGGGGAGGGGAATCTACAAGCCATGCGGGATGCGGGGGTGCAACTGCATCTCTACCGTCCGATGAACGTGCTGTGGCCGTGGAAGTTCATCCACCGCACTCACCGCCGGGTTCTCGTGGCTGATGGCAAGGTGGGTTACATGGGTGGGGCAGGCTGGGCCTACTGCTGGGATAGCCATGCAGAAAATGTGAACCGCTGGCGTGATACGCAGTATGAACTGCGCGGGCCCGTGGTGGCGCAATTGCAGGATAACTTCAATGACAACTGGGAGGAGATGACCGGACAGCGCCTGACGGGCCCTGCCTACTACCCAGCGCTGGTAGCAGAGGGGAAGCTGAAGGCTCAAATGGTGCCGGGCTCTCCCGAAAAACAGGGGGACACACTGGGGAGTTCTTACTTGCTGGCTTTCCGGTCTGCGCAGGAGTCCATCGTCATTGCTCATGCTTACTTCATTCCGAATCGGCCTTTGCTTGAGGCTTTACTCCAAGCGCGGAAGCGGGGTGTGAAAGTGCAGGTCATCATCCCAGGAGAGCACATTGATTTTCCGGCCTCACGCTCAGTGAATACCCGCTACTTGCGCACGCTGTTGGCTGCCGGGGCGGAGTTGTATGAATTTCAGCCCACAATGACGCATGGTAAGCTGGTCATTGTGGATGGTCATCTAAGCATGGCTGGTTCTGCCAATTTGGATCAGCGCTCCTTTTTCATCAACGATGAGAATAACCTGAATGTTCTCGATGATGGATTCAGTGCCCGACAACGAGACATGGTGGAGCGGGACCTGCAGCGCAGCAAAAAATTGGGGCGAGAGGATTTAAACTTGTCGTTAGGCCGACGTTTGCAAGGCGCGTTCTGCCGGTTGTTCGAATACCAGATGTGAGGGGGCTTATTGCAAGGCCAGTTTGGCGCGTTCGATCTGCCCCGCGTTGCCGATGAGTAGGATGGAGTCGCCCACCCGGATCTCTTCGGAGATGTCTGGATTGATGATGTTTTCCCCCTGGCGTTCGATACCCACAATGCTGGCACCGGTGCGGGTACGCAGTTGTAGTTCAGAGATAACTTTGCCCACGGCGGGGGAATCCTGAGCGATGCTGAGATTGAGCAACTCCGCTTGCTGAAGCAAGGTGGGCAACGGGGGGCTCTCCCCATGTTCATGGGGCAAGGGGGCTTCGTTCAGCGTTTCATAAAGGGCAAATTGGGCCTTGGTATGCACCTGCACAAACGTGCGCCAAAGGAGGAAGGTCAAACCGACGAGGACGAGGGCGAGAACGATGAGGAGATTCCGTGAGGGTAAAAGCGTGGAGCTGAGCACCAAGATGATGAGAAATAAACCCGCGCACCCAGCAATGAAAACGATGGTGGAAATGATGCCCCTGAGCGGCACGGTGTTCTCTTTAGCCGCAGCACTGGTCACGCTCATTTCACTGACCAGCATGCCAAAAGCCTGCCATTTCCGCACGATGGCAATGAGCATGGGCAGGCTCAGGATCATGGCTCCCAGCCAAAGCATGCCTTTGATGCCATCATAGCCCCCTGGAGCATCGGGCCAGGCTTTTTCAACGTGCTCTTTCATAAACGCAGCCGTGATGAAGACGCCTGCGATAAGGATGATGTTGAGCAGGATTTGCCACCCCCATTTACGCAGGAAACCTGCTGCGGATTGTTTGCCACCGCCGGTGCCGAGTTTACCCACCCAGTTGGTGTAGGCATCCAGGGAATTCATGAGTCCTTTTGGGGTGATGAAGGTGAGGCCTTTCACCGCTGCATCTGAGCTGCGGATGAGGTATGGCGTGAGCAGGGTGGTGAGGGCGGAGACAGCCACTGCGGTGGGATAAAGAAAGTCACTGGTGACTTTGAGTGAAAGGCCCAGGGCCGCTATGATGAAAGAAAATTCACCAATCTGCGCCAATCCCATGCCCACTCTCATGGAAGTTTTCATGTCATTGCCAGAAACGAATGTCCCCAGACCGCAACTGAGCACTTTGCCCACCACCACGACGGCGGTGATGATGAGAATGGCGGCCCATTGATCTTTGAGCACTTGCGGATCAATG
Source organism: Prosthecobacter dejongeii (assembly GCF_014203045.1). Taxonomy (NCBI): domain Bacteria; kingdom Pseudomonadati; phylum Verrucomicrobiota; class Verrucomicrobiia; order Verrucomicrobiales; family Verrucomicrobiaceae; genus Prosthecobacter; species Prosthecobacter dejongeii. The sequence goes on along the minus strand of NZ_JACHIF010000009.1, from coordinate 33,596 downwards.
AGCAGACCGATGGAGACAAAGAATACGGCGCTGAAAAGATCCCTCACAGGGTGCATGAGCTTTTCAATATGAGCGATGTGCCGGGCCTCTGCAATGATGGCCCCGATGATGAAGGCCCCCAGAGCGACGCTGTAACCTAGCTTCACTGCCAGTAAGGAAACGCCAAAGCAAAGGCCGATGACCGTCACAAGGAGCATTTCATCGCTCTTGAACTTAGCTACCCAATTCAGCAACCGAGGCACCAAAATGAGTCCCAAGATAAGCAGCACGCCCAAAAACGTGCTCAGCTTTCCTACCGTGAGAGCGACCTCTCCTAGCGCAAGTGAGCCTGTGGTGGCAAACCCGGAGAGCATGGCGATCATGAGGATGGCGAGAATGTCCTCAACGATGAGGATGCCGAAGATCATCTGGGCAAAACGCTCCTTGGTTTTACCAATTTCCTCCAGGGCCTTGATGATAATGGTGGTGGAGGAAATGGACAAAATGGCGCCGAGGAACACGCTATCCATGGTGCCCCAGCCAAACGCTTGGCCGAGCTGATAACCTGCCCAGATCATGAGCACGATCTCTGCTGAGGCCGCGATCAAAGCCGTAGCGCCCACTTTGGTGAGCTTCTTCAAACTGAACTCCAGGCCTAACGAGAACATGAGAAAGATGACTCCCAGTTCAGACAAGGTCTCGATGGTGTGTTTATCCTCAATCAGGGCATAAGGCGGCGTGTGCGGCCCGATGATGACACCTGCGAGAATGTAGCCCAAAACGACGGGCTGCTTCATCTGCCGGAACAAAATGGTGACCACTGCCGCTATGATCATGACGACGGCCAGGTCCTGGAGAAAGATGATGTGATGCATGGAGTTTAGCTCAATGGGGATAGGGTTCACTCGTGTCTGACACACCAGGCGACCAGACGACCTTTCTTACCTGCACACTGTTGGGGGAGGGGTCAACCCTAGATGTCCCCATCTGAGCTTTTAAGCGTCTGCCGTTGCTGCGATGCCCAGCTTTACGCTGGCATCACTCAGAGATTGCAAGGTTAGAATGAGCCGATCTAGGCGTGCTGGTGTACAGCCTGAGAGACTCTCTTGCTGGATTTGAAGCGCGGCTAGCGTGATGGATTCGCGTGCAGCCTGTGTCATGGCTGTAGAAGATTGGGCAGAGTTTAGTCCATCATCGAGAAACTCGGCGAGGAAGTGGGGCTGAAAGGCACGGTAGATTCGACAGCCGAAGTGGAAGATCTCTTCTCGAAGGTGAATGAATCTTGTTTCATGACTGGTTAGGCGCATGATGTCTTCCACAGCATCGGTGGCCTCATGGATCCAGTTGTCCGCCTGGGTTGCATCGACTGGGGGTGTTTCTAGCAAATGGGCCAGGGCACGGCAGAGTGTGTGACGGGCTTTGATGCCGATCTCTGCCGCTGTGGAGTCAGTATTTTCACCCGGAAGGCAGTGGTGCAGGGCGCGGCGGGCGGAGGCGGCCGCGAGTGCCCAATCGGGGGCTGCTTGACGCAGGAGGGTGCTGGCGCGGTTCATCCAGGCGGCGGCTTGCACCTGTTGGTAGTCGGCACGCGGGCTATCTTCATGACACTGCATGACCTGAATCGCCGTATCAAAGTGGCGTATAGCTAATTCCAGTGAGGACTCATCCTCGAAGGCTTGAAGAGTGAGGCCACGATTCATCCAGGCGAGGCTGAGCCGCCAACGGAATAGGGGATTTGTTTCCAGGGGAAGCTGATGAAGATGGGCGATGGCGATATCGTAACTGCGCAGGGCTTCTTGGATGCGCGCAGGACCTCCCAGACGGGTGAGCACATCAGCTCGGTTCATCCAGCCAGCGGTTAAACCCCAGCGATAGAGCGGATGGGAATCTAGGGGCAGAAACTGACGGAGCGAGATGGCCTGCTCAAAACACGCCTGAGCCTCTAGCAGGGCATCTCTATCCCCCCTTTCCAGCAGGTCGATGCCGTGCAAGGTCCATTGGTTGGCCTCGGCGTGGGCTTGATCTGGGATAGAGGGCGGAGGCATGAGCGCAATTTAAAGTGTTATTTTGTGAGAATGGGTCGCAATAGCTTCTTGACGGCGACTGATCAATAGCCATTGTCGCAAACGTATCTCAATTTCATTCCGCCCATGTCCAACCTGGCCTACCTCTCAACTCCGACCGCGATGAGTCTGCCTACTCAGTCTAATGTGGGCGGGCGAGCGCGTGTTGCAGGTAGTTGGCAGGTGCGGCGTTCTGAAGAAAGTCTATTTGGGCTTTCTTGGTTGGTGGCTATTGCAGGCACGTTCTTGCTCATTGGCATGGTCGGCCTGCTGAAGTTTCGTGGTTTTGAGCCCATCACTTTTTCGGGAAGAGCGGGTTTGGGTGCGGTGGATAATTTATCCACAGATATGTCCATGGCTGACCTGCCTGCTACAGAAGAAAGTCTGAATGAAAACCCCACGGATGTCCCTGTGGATGAAACGCTGGAAGTACCCGAACCAGTTGAGATCCCTCTGGAGATGCAGGATCTGCCCGAGATGACGGATGCTTTGGTGACGGAGGATGTGTTTACAGTTCCCGCAGCACCCAAGATCGAGGTGGCCATTAAACCTGTGGATCCGGTGACGCCGAAGCCCAAACCCAAACCGAAGGCGGTGGCTGCCAGACCGCGCAGCAGCCGGGCTAGCAGCACCGTGACCACGGCGGGGGGAACGGAAGGCAGCGGTGGTGGAAATGGTGGCGCTGGCCGCATCGGCTCTGGTTCTGGCAGGGGGAATAAACGTCCTCAACCTCCGTATCCCTCGGGGGCCAGAAGTCGAAAGGTAGAAGGTAAACTGATGTTCAGCCTCAAAGTGAGTCCTTCTGGAAAAGTGGAATACGCAGCCGTGATCTCCAGTAGCTGCATCAATGGTGGATTCACCGCTGCGGAGCAGAGTCAGATCGCTTCATGGATTTGTCGGAATTGGCTCATCCCAGGTCAAATTGGCTCCGTCAACCAACCAGTTACTTTTGCGATTAAGTGACCAAGATTCTCTGAAGAGATCTTTCTCAGGCTTTGGTCGTCCGTGAGATGGATCCGAGTCGTTTAGTTTTCCCCTCCAAATCAATGCTCCCGCACCTCCCCCTCGCCAACGTCGTTATCAAACTCATCCATGATGGCGGCCCCATCATGTATCCCATCTTGGTGGTGGGGATCTTTGCTGTCTGTGTGTTGGTAGAGCGCATTTTCTGGTGGCTGCGTTTCAGCGCCCAACGCAACAGTAAACAATTGGAGAACGTCTATGCGACTTTGGAGTCGGGGGATTTGGCCAAGGCCATCGCGCTTTCTGCCCAAACGAATGATCCTGTGGTGCGCATGGTTCACCATGGACTGAAGCATCAGCACAGCTCGATGCAGGGTGCTTTGGAAGTGGCTGCAGGTCATGAATTGCAGGCCGCAGGTCGCTTCCTTGGGGCGATGGATACGGTGGTCACACTGGGACCGCTGCTGGGGCTGTTAGGCACTGTGACGGGAATCATGGGGTCGTTTTCCTCCATCGGAGATTCGGAACTGGCTGTGGAAAAAGTGACGGGAGGGATTGGCGAAGCTCTGATCGCCACAGCGGCGGGGCTGGGCATCGCAATCGCCACCTTGGTGCCGATGAATTATTTCCACAGTCGTCTCGCGAAACTCCAGTTTGAGCTGGAAGCTGCGGCGAACAATGTGCTCATCCTGGCGGCTCAACACGGTTTTGATCAGGTGACCAAGAAGTCCTGATCGAGAATCATTCATGCTGTGGCCCCACGGTTCCTCCGGTCATTGTTTGCCTAACTTACTCTTTGTTTTCTCGTGAAAATTCATTCTCCCATTGCTCATAAAAAGACACGGCTGGAGATCATCCCTCTGATTGACGTGATGTTCTTCCTGCTGGCTTCTTTCATGATGGTGAGCCTCACCATGACCAAGCAGCAAACCATCAAGGTGAATCTGCCCATGGCCGTGGCCACCCAGTCTGACCTGAAGCCGGACATGATTAATTTAGGGGTCAATCCCAAAGGAGATGTGTTTCTGGACACCATGCAGATCTCCATGCCGGATCTCGAAGTGCGACTGAAGGATCGCTTTAGAAAAGACCCAAATACGCCAGTTTACATCAGTGGCGATGCGGATACCCGCCACGCTGACATGGTGAAGACTCTGGATGCTGTGCGCCGTGCTGGATTTAGCAAAGTAGCTTTCAATGTCAAACCTACAGGCACTGCACCTGTGGTGGCGCCTTCACCTGCGAAATGAAGACCTTCCTCTATTGGTTACTGGTCCTGATCGTCCTGGGGCTCTGCGGGATTTGTGCCGCCCAGTGGCAGCGCGAGTTTAAGTTGCATCGTCGCATTGACGAACTCACTGAGATGCTGATTGCTGAGAATAAATTGCGCACCGAATTTGAAGAAAAAGCTCAGCGTTTTGAGCAAGAGATCTCTCGCATCAGCCATCTCAGAACCGAAATCGAAGCTGCCCTCTTAGACGCGACGGAAAAGGTACAAATGCTGACGGAAGATCAAAAAGGGCGTGGCTACAGCCTTGCCCTGTGGATGAAGGAAGCTGCTTTGCTAAAGTCGGAGGTGGATGCCTATAAACAACTGGCGGGCAAAGGCACAGATGCGATCAAAGAACGCAATACCGAAGTCAGCGCTCAGAATGAAGCGATCGAGAAAGCCAATGCCAATCTTCGACTGCTGGTGGGGGAACGAGATGACCTGATCAACAAACTGAATGCTCGCACCAAGGAGTTCAATGAGTTGGTCGAGAAGTACAACAAGCTGGCCAAAGAGAGGTCTTAAGTTCGCGCTTTCTTGGGCTGCTCTCCGTGTTTGAGAGTGGCCGCAGATTCTTTAAAGCGCCTTCATGGTCAGGCGTTGGACGCGGAAAAGGTCTCCTTCAGGTGGCAGTGTTTTCGGCCGCAGTTGCAGGCGGTAGATGCCAGGTTGGTCCACTTGGATACTGCCGACGACAAAGCCTTTATAATCGGTTTTGCTGCCCGTATTGACCACCGCGGTCAGGAGTGTCTGGCCTGCAAGCAACACTTCGTACGTACCCAATGGGTCTCGATCATGCGCCTGATAAATGGCGATTTCATAGGTTCCATTGGCGGGTAATTCGACCAGCCATGAAGCCCAGTCATCATTTTGCGTCCAGTTGACGAGTGCGTCCTGATCCAGGGTTAAGGTGCCATCGGAACGATGGTCGGCTTTATCAGCGGGAAGGGAGGTGGCACTTTTCCCAGGAGTAACCTGCACCACGCGGCTGAGGCGTGTGCGGAAGGTCTGGCCTAATTCACGCGCCTCTCGGGTGAGCTCAGGGTCCGTTTCATCCCGAAACGTTTCAAAGAAGGTCGCGGTGCCGGGGGCCATGATGCGGCTCAATACATTGAGCACGTAGCTTTTTTCATCGCTGCCATTGGCATTGCTGTAGAGACTCTGTGCATGCAGAAAGAGATTTTGCTGAGAACTGGGGCCTGGTTTGCTGACAAGTTCACGTGCAGCGAGGAGCAGAAAGATTCGACAGGTGGGGTCTGGCTCTAGCGGCAGCCGGGTAGTGATGGCGGCCAGTGGTTCGTGCGTGGGGTATTTTGACAAGACGGTGATGGCGGCTAGGCGCACGTTTTGAGCCGGGTCGGCAATGGCTTCCTTGACGAGATCCATGACACCTTCACCACCGACGCGGGTCAGCACATTGAAAAGCAAGACGCGTGATTCTCCCTTGGCAATACTGCGATAGGTTTTCAAAACATGCTGGGCTGCGAGAGGGCGGTCCTCGGCATTTTCAATGGCGGATACGAGTTGGGTTTCGACCATTTCATGATCGCGGGTAGGGCTGCTGAGGGCCAGGGGCAGGAGTTGAGGCAGCTCAGCAGCGGAGGTGACACGCCCCAGAGCGATCCAGGCAGCAAGGCGGACTTCGCGACGTGAATCTTCGGTGAGTGGGAGAATGACCGCGAACGCGCCAGGGCTGCGCCGACGGCCGATGACTTCCACCATTTTTGCGGCGGCTGAATGATCTCGACGCTGGCTCAAATGCTCCAAAATGAGATCGTCAATGTAGCTTCCACCTGTGAGACGTGTGAGTGTCTGCGCAGCTTGGTCACGAGTCGCGTTTGTATCCAGGAACTCTAGAAGGATCTTCACATCCAGGTCGGATCCTTGGGGCTGGGGACTGGCCGTGAGCTCGTTAAAACGCTGTTCACGTTCACCACGGCCCGTGAATTTAAAGTAGCTGACGATGGCCAACTGAAGCCCAAGAATGACCACAAAAGCGGCGAGGATGAAGTGCAATCCTAGCTTTCGTTTTGCGGCGGGTTTCCCTGGCAGCGGGGTGACGCTTTTTTGAGTGGTGGGCGTTTGATAGGGCTTTCGGATGGGAGATGGGACTGGTGCTTCTGGAGCATCCTCCTCTTGCACGGCCATGAGCTGGGTGCCCGTGTCGGCTTCGGGCTGATCTTCCTCATCTTCGGCCACTAAGACGGCAGGGACTTCCTCCTCTTCCAAAATCATAACTGAAGGAGTTTCTGACTCTAGCAGACTGGCGGTCTGTACCTGGAGATGGGGGCCTAAGTGGTGAAAGCTGGTCAATGCCTGGGCGGCACTGGTGGGTCGCCCCGCAGGTTGCACAGAAAGGAGTTGATGCACCCAAGTGCAAAGCTCGTCACTCAGGTCTGGGCGCAGCGCGGAGAGCGCCTCGTGTGGAGGGTACAAATGGGCCGTGATGACGTGGATCTTTTCCTCGCCAGGGAAGGCCAGCTTGCCTGTGAGGGCCTGATAATAGATGCAGCCGAGAGCATAGAGATCTGTCCGCACATCCACATGACCACTGCCAAATTGCTCTGGGGCCATGTAGTGGATGGAGCCGATCATGGAATCTTGCTGAGCTCCACTGAGAGGCGCGGCCTGCGAGAGACCGAAGTCAATGATCTTACTTTCAAAATGGCCGTCACGATGCCACGGCAGCAAGATATTCTCGGGCTTTAGATCACGATGGATGATACCCGCCTCATGAGCGACACGGATGGCCTCAAGGGTTTGATGAACGAGGGTTTTAAAATGGGGCAAGGAAAGAGGTCCCTGGCTGAGGCGATGTTCGAGTGATTCTCCTTTGATCAGTTCCATGATCAAGAAAGCGCCCTCTTCGTCGCTGCCGTATTCATGGATGGTCACGATGCCTGGATGACGCACGGCATACAAAGCTCGGGCCTCCCGCAGTAGGGCTTCTGGGTGGTGGCCATCGCTACGCAGGCGCTTGATGGCGACGTCACGATTCTGAATTTTATCCCAGGCCTGCAGGATGCTGCCGGTGCCGCCTGTGGCGAGCGTGGAAATGATTTGGTAACGGTCGTTCATGATGCGGGAGCAGACTGACTGCCGTAAAGGAAGGAAAGGTCCAAGGAGGACTTCCCTATAGAGGACATTAACGCTGTGAATCGGGCAGATTATGCTCCGTCAAGTGACCTCATGGTCATTCATCTTTCAGCATGACGAGGTCATGCGGCTGAGCGACAGCGCGGACTACATCAGCGGAAGGCGTGCGAATTTCTCGAGGATTGGTCTCGCAGACTTTGATTTTCGGACCTCCATCAATCTGTAGCGCGTACTGGACTGTGGATCCTAGGTAGGTCGTGTCTGTAATGCGCCCCGCGAAATGATTCGGCGAGTCCACGAGATGGCCAAAAGTGAGTGACTCAGGTCGGATGGAGAGGAGCACTTTTTCACCATGATGTGGGTGCCAGTCTGGTGAATTCAACCGGGCACGTAGCGTGCTAAACGCGGTCTTTACCTCATACAGACCACTCGCGGCATGGGCCTGAACCGTGCCAGAAATGAAATTGGTTTCCCCGATGAACTCCGCCACCATGGGGGAGGCGGGATGGCGATAGACCTCCTCAGGCGTGCCTAGCTGTGCAATGCGGCCTCCGTCCATGATGGCGAGGCGGTCTGCCATGCTGAGGGCCTCATCCCGGTCATGGGTGACATAGATACCAGTGAGGCCGAACTCTTTGCAAATACGGCGGATCTCCGAACGCATTTCATGCCGCAGCTTGGCATCCAGATTTGAAAGAGGCTCATCCAAGAGTAGACAGCGGGGCCGAATGACGAGGGCACGGGCCAGAGCGACACGCTGCTGCTGCCCGCCGGAAAGCTGCGCGATGCGACGGGTGCCGAGGCCACTGAGTTGCACTAGATCGAGTGCATCTGCCACGCGCTGTTCGATCTCAGGGCGCGGGCGTTTTCTTTCCTCAAGACCGAAGGCCACGTTTTGGGCGACATTCAGGTGAGGCCAGAGGGCATAGCTTTGAAACATCATGCCCGTGCCACGCTTATGGGCGGGAAGGCGAGTGACATCCTCTTCATCCAAAAAAATCTGGCCGCTGTCAGGCTGATAAAATCCGGCAATGTGACGCAGCAGTGTGGTCTTCCCACATCCGCTGGGACCAAGAAGAAAGAATAATTCACCCTCGCCGATCTCCAAGTTCACTCGGTCAAGGACCGTCAGAGAGCCGAAGCTTTTGGTAAGATCGCGAATGGAGATGTGGACCATGCGGACGATGATTTACGCCATGGCGCAGAAAGAGGCAAGCCAGGGAATAGGCTTGCCCGAATCTGATCCCGTTGAAGGGCATATAAATGCCCCTCGTGAACCCATTAACGGAAGTAACGATCCTTAAAATTCTCCCGTGTTTTGACCGCAGGAATGTCTCCCACGGGCTCGGTGCCATCGGCTGGTTGATCACTTTGCAGACTGCGTTCCCGTGCTTGCATCTGAGCACGTGGAAAACTGATGCAGGAGGCAAGAAGGGATGCGGCTAGGAGGAGTAGGAGACTGCGCATAAAAAGCCAGGAGAACTAAAAATTAGGTTTCGAAATACGTGTAGCCACGCAGACCTGCATCGTAAGCACCCATGATCTCACGGCGCTCAGTAGCTGTGATGCGTTTGGAGACAACTGCGCTTTCGGCCAAGTTGCGAAAACGGGTGGCGAGGTCTTTCGGATCGTATTCAACGTAGCTTAGCACTTCGGAGACGCTGTCGCCTTCCTGCTCACGGCGGTACTTCAGCTTGCCGTTTTCGATGCTGACGCTCACCACGTTGGTGTCGCCTAACAAATTGTGCAAATCACCCAGGGTTTCCTGGTAGGCACCGACGAGGAAGATACCCAGCATGTAGTCCTCACCTTTTTCAAAGTCTGGATCGTGCAGCGGCAGGCTGCCGCAGATTTCTCCGCCGTGGGCGAATTTATCAATCTTGCCGTCACTGTCGCAGGTGATGTCGGAAAGCACTGCATTGCGTGTCGGCTTTTCCTTGAGACGATGGATCGGCATGACCGGGAAGATCTGGTCAATGGCCCAAAGGTCAGGAAGGCTCTGGAAGACGCTGAAGTTACCGTAATAGTAATCCGTCATGACGGTGCTCATGCGCTCCATTTGGCTGCCATCGTGGCCCACAGACTCCAGCTTGCCGGAGATCCAGCTCATGATGGACCAGTACATTTCCTCACCCTGAGAGCGCTCGCGCAGGCCGACTTTGCCGTAGTTGAATTCGGTGCGCAGCTTGTCGCGGTAATAGACGGCGTCGTTGTAGATCTCCTGCACGCGGTCACGTGTTAGTTTGGAGACATCCTTGCCGAATTCCTCGCGCAGTTCGGCGAGGTTATGGAGAAGTTGGGGAGAGTCTTTGTGTAGCTCGATCTTGCCACGGCCCGGCTCAAAGCGGTTTACATCCAGGATATTGATGACCAGGACGGAATAGTACGCGACGACAGCGCGACCAGATTCCGTGATGATGTCCGGATGCGGCACGCCTGCTTCGGCAGTGACCTCGGTGATGGCTTCGATGACGTCGGCACAGTATTCCTTGGTGCCGTAGTTGCTGGAGGCTGAGGTAGCGCCCTTAAAGCCGTCATAACTGATGGCGAGGCCGCCGCCCAGATCCAGAATGCCCATGCGGGCACCTTCTTTGACCAGACCGCAATAGACGCGGGTGGCTTCGGTCACCGCCTGGCGGATGGCGCGAATGTTCGGGATCTGAGAGCCCTGGTGGTAATGCAGCATGCGCAGGCAGTCGAGCATGCCCTGGTCACGAAGGTGATCCACCACGCCCATGAGCTGGCTAATGTTCAGACCAAAGACGCTGGCGTCGCCGCCGGAGCCGCTCCAGTAGCCGGCGCTTTCTGCGCTGAGGCGGAAACGAACGCCGAGAGTCGGGCGCACCCCCATCTTTTTGGAGCGTTCCAGGATCAGGGCCAGCTCGCTGGGCATTTCCAGCACCAGGATGACCTGCAGGCCCATTTTTTGGGCATTCAGGGCGAGGTCAATGAACTCTTCATCCTTGTAACCATTGCAAACGATGTAGGCTTCAGGATCGTGCATGTAGGCCAGGGCTGCGATGAGCTCTGGCTTGCTGCCGGCTTCGAGTCCGTAGTGATACTTGCGACCGTAGCGTGTGATCTCTTCGATGACTTCCTGCTGCTGGTTCACCTTGATGGGATAAACACCGCGATACAGGCCCTGGTACTTGGCTTCCTTGATGGCGGAGTGAAAACCTTCATTGAGTTCGTCAATGCGCCAGCGCAGCAGATCGCCAAAGCGGATCAGCACCGGGAGCTGGGTGCCGCGTTCGCGCAGGCCCTTGACGATTTCAGACAAAGAAACCGGCTTCGGTTTCTTGCCATCCTTTAAGTTAACGACGACTTCGCCTTTGGGAGAGACATCGAAGTAACCATGACCCCATTCACGAATGCCGTAAAGGTCGGCGCTGTCGTTGATGGTCCAAGGGGCGGTTTTAGGGGGGCGGCGTTCCATGTAAGTCTGAGCGCGCGATTATGGGGGCAATCTGACGGATGAAAAGTGAAACTCTTGGGGGAATGGGAATCCTTTCTGCCTTCTGGAGGTGCAGGCGCTGCCTGAATCAACGTCTGTAGAAATGAAAACGGGTGAGAAATGCGGCCTCTAAGACTGCGATTTCCCACCCGTTGGAGCTGTGATTAACTACTCCGCCTGGCGCATGTAGGCGACGATGTCGGCCACGTCCTGGGCGGTGAGGCCGAGCTGGGTGCCGCTGAGCATGAGGGAGCGGTCCATTTTCTTTTTGCTGGCGATGCGGCTTTTCGGTACAAACTGCGTCTGGCCTCCCATGCTGCGGACGATGAGCACATCGCCTTCGGTCAGGACCATACCGTGGATTTTGATGCCGTCCTTGGTGACAATCTCCACACCGTCAAAGCCGTGGGCGATGTCTTTGCTGGGCTCCAGAATGGCCTGGGCGATGATGTCGGTCGGCTGGCTAAGACCCCATCCCTGCAAGCTGGGGCCGAATTCGACGCCCTGGTGGTTGATCTGGTGGCACATCACGCAGCGGACGACGAGGGAGGAGCCGTTTTTGGCATTGCCCTTAAGTTTCGTCACATCTTCAAGTTTCACGAGGCTAGGGGTAGCTGGGGGAATCTCGATGGTGACGAGCTTGGCGGCTTCAGGATCGAAGATGCCCTGGGCTTTGAGTTCGCCTGCGATGTTGTAGTCTTTCCAGTCGTTGGTGCTGCGGTTGATCAGCCACCACATGGCATCACCATGGATGGGAGATTCTTTGTCCTTCGCCACGGCCAGCATGGCCTGGGCGGCACTGGCATCCTGGGTGAAGGCGAGGGTGTCGAGAGCGAGCTTGCGCTGCTGGGGGCTGAGCTTGGCAGAAACGGCACGGGCCTTCACGGATTCAACGGCGGCAGCGGGGTGCAGACGCCAGGTTGCCTGGGCGAAGGCATCCGTCCATTCTTCGGCTGGGGTGCCATTGCTGGCTTTTTTCAGGGCGGCCCACACTTCGGCTTCCTTGCCCGTGCAGCCGATACCCCAGGCTTCCAGGTAGGAGCGGTCTTTGCCGCTGTAACGCTTGGCCAGTTCCACCAGGATATTGCCACTCTGAGCAAACGGCACATCGCGCATGGCGACGGAGACTTCGCGACGGACGGCGGCAGAGCCATCGGCTGCCATGCTGTTGAAAAGATCCATCAGATCTCCACCAGCGGCACGGAGTGCGCGGAGGGCAACGAGGCGCTTGTTTTCGTCATCGGACTCCAACCAGGGGCGGATGCGCAGGCTAGCGTTTTCACCCATTTGGGCCAGCAGCCAAATGGCACGGGCTGCGAGATAGGGGTTCTTATCTTCAGCCAAGGCTGCGACGGCGGCTACGGCCTTGTCTCCCTGTTCCTTGAGCTTCACAAAACCGGTGTGGCGGACGTTGTTAGCCGGGGATTTCAGCGCAGCGATCTGTCCTTCGATACTGTCGAAGTTGATCTTCGCGGTCTGGGGTTTGCTGCCTTTCGGCGCGATGCGGTAGATGGTGCCGCTGCAGGTTTCGTCCGTGTCCTGGTGACCGCCGGTGCGTTTGTCGAACCAGTCGCTCACGTAGATAGCACCGTCTGCGCCGACACAGACATCGCTGGGGCGGAAGAGGGTGTGGCTTTCGTCAGACATGTTGTCCTTGCCGCCGACGAAATCACTGCCTTTGAAGACGCCCGTAGTGTTCGTGGTGCAGAAGTCAAAACGCTCCAGTTTGAAGCCTGCGCCATCGGGTTTCGGCAGGTAACCAAAGACCACATTGCGGCCGGTTTCGCAGCTCAGCAGCAGGCCCTTCCATTTGTCGCCCAGGGCACCGTTTTCATAAAAACACATGCCGGTAGGGGCACCGCCGCCATAGACATCGCCCGCAGGGATGCTGCCGGGATCATCTTGACGCCATTCGGCCACGGGAATGGTCTGGCCGGGGCGTTTGTCGGCACGCCACTGGCGCTTGCCATCGGGGGAGAAGAAACCAAAACTGCCGCCTTCGATGAGGTGACTGACGCGGCAGGCCGGTGGATCGTCATTATCATTCAGGAACATATCCCCGAAGGAGTTGCGCACGCCTTCGTAGCTGTTGCGGTAGTTGTAACCCAGGATACGGGCATTGTGGCCGCTGGGATCAATGCTGGCGGTGAAGCCCCCGGCATACACGTGACCGTCGTCGCTCTTTTGGCCGACATACGAGTTGTTTAGATAACCGCTGCCGATGCGGAAGGTATTGCCGCTTTTGTCGCTGAACTGGGCGCCACAGTTACCGTTGCTAAAGTACCAACGGCCATCGGGCCCGGCATAGACGGAGTGCAGGCTGTGATCATGCTGGGCCTGCTCAAAGCCACTCAGAAGAACTTCCCGTTTGTCCACCGTGGGATCAAATTTCAGGTCCCGGTTCACGTCGGTATAGACGATCATGTTCGGGGTATTGGAGACGACGATGACGTTGTCAAACACGGCCACGCCCAGGGGGCACTCCAGCTCTTTCTCACGCACAAAGACGTGGGACTCATCGGCCTTGCCATCGCCATTGGTGTCTTGCAGCACGCGGATGGCATCCCCCTCACGGCTGCGGCCACTGTGGCGGCGGTAATTCACACCTTCAGCTACCCAGATGCGGCCTGCGTGGTCCACGTCCATATTGGCCGGGTTAAAAAGCATCGGCGAGGTGGCCCACACGGAGATCTCCAGGCCCTCGGGCACTTTGAACATGCTGGTATCCAGGTGTTGAGGAGTCACCTTGGCAGGATCAAAGGCGGGCGTATCGGCACTCGGCGTGAAGGCCGGTTTAGCCGCGACGAATTCCTTTTCTTTCTTGGCAGGCTTGTCGGGCTTGGCTGCTAAGACGCTCGCCGTCAGTCCGGCGAGGAGGGCAAGGGCAGTGGATGGTCGGAGCATGGGGGCGTAGGGAACGGGAAAAAGAATCTGCATCTTACGCAGAGTGATACCTTCGTGACCAGTCAGGAGTTTTTCACAAATCGAAGAAAGTTATACACAGCTGCTGTGATTGCATTGCCCACACCTTTCTCCATGGTTGCGGGGACATGGCAGAATCCGTTTCCAACCTTGTCCAGGCCGCCGCAGCTCCAGGAGAAATCCCTGATAAAGCTGCCGCCAAACCGCAGGCCAATCCCTTTGGTCGCAAGCGCAATGAGATCCCGACGGCTGAGGAACTGCTGGCGAACATCAACCGTGCGCTGCCTTTCAGTGATGAGGCTGAAAAGGGGGTTATCTCCAGCCTGTTGCAGGACCCGAACGAGCGGCTGAGCGAAAGCCGTGTTACCTTACCTGCCGCTGCTTTTTATCACGAAGCGAACCGCACGGTTTATGAAATGCTCTTGTCCTTCTATGACAAGAACCTGCCGGTGGATCCGGTGATGGTGACGAACGCCCTGCGCGACCAGGGGCTGCTGGACCGCGTGGGTGGCCCGGCGATGATCACGGAGTTGTTTAGCTTTGTGCCAGTGCCTTCGCACTACAGCTACTACAAAAAGATCGTACAGGACAAGCACGTGCTGCGTCAGATGATCCATGCCTGCTCCCTCAATATTGAGGCGTCTTATGAGCATGGGAAAAATGACCTGGAGGCAGACATCAACACCCTCATTGACCACAGTGAGCAGCGGGTGCTGGCCGTGCGTGAAGCCACCAATGGCAAGAGCGACGGCGTAAAGTCTCTGTCCGCTCATGTGGCGGAGGCGATCGACTCCATTCAATACATGCTAGAGCACCCAGGACAGTTGCGCGGGCTTTCCACTGGCTACAGCAAGCTGGACCAGATGAGCAGCGGCCTGCAAGGGGGAGAAATGTTCGTTATCGCAGCCCGTCCTTCCATGGGTAAGACCTCCCTGGCCATGAACCTGGTGGAACATGTGGCGGTGGACTGTGACAAGGCCTGCGCAGTTTTCAGTCTGGAAATGAGTGCGACCATGCTGGTGCGTCGTCTCCTGGTCTCCCGTGCACAGCTTTCCATGCAGGATCTCTCGCGGGGTCTTATGTCTCGCGCACAAATGGATGCACTGACCAAGGCGACTCGTGAACTGCAGAAGGCCAACATCTTAATTGATGACACGCCCGGTCTGGATGTGCTGGAAATGCGCGCGAAGGCACGCCGCATGAAGAAGCAGCACAACATCCAGATGATCATGATTGACTATCTACAGCTCATGACTTCGAGCAGCCGACGAGCTCAGGATAACCGCCAGATCGAAATTGCCGAAATCTCCGCCGGGATCAAAGGCATCGCCAAAGAGCTGAATGTTCCCATCATCGTCTTGGCCCAGCTCAACCGTGCGGTAGAGTCCCGTAAAGGGCAGCGCCCAGTGCTTTCAGACCTTCGTGAGTCCGGCTCCATCGAGCAGGATGCCGACATGGTGGGCCTGCTCAGTCGTGAAGACTATGCCGGGGGCAAGATGGAAGTGGGCACCGAGGAAGAGGAGGAGCGTAAAAAAGGCCAGGCCGTGCTGATTCTGGCCAAAAACCGTAACGGTCCTACGGATGATGTTCCTCTGCGATTCATTGACTACGCTATGCGCTTCGTGGAGCGTTTCCCTGAAGAGAATGAGGCAGAGTCTCCGTAGAGAGAGGCTCGATTGGGTAGATCCAACGAGGCATAAAAAAACGGCCCTTCAGGACTGAAGGGCCGTGATGATTAACACAGAAGCGGTTAGGCCAGTTTGATGGCTTCGGTCTTCTCCATGGCAGCCGTTAGGCCAGCCCAGCCTTCGGTGCGCTGAAGCTGGAACATGTGAAGATAAAGGGCCACCTGCTGCGGTGGGTAAACGGCCAGGAGAGCATGGATGCCTTCGGTGGCTTTTTCCTCGGAGATTTCTTCCGGCAGTTCATCCACTTGGCCTTTGCCATCGTGCTGGATGCCAACGGCATCCAGGAAGGTGATGAGCATGGCGCCCTGGGACTTCAGCAGCCAGATTTGCAGGATCTGCTCGGCGACTGGGTCGTTGGTCTTCATGTAGAGCTGGCTCAGCAGCCACTCGGCCTGCTGGGCGCGGGATTTTTCCAGGATGAACTGAGGGCGCAGCTTGCGGGCCTGAGTCAGGGACTGGATGACGGCACGGTAGGCCGGGCGCTCGTCGGATTGCAGATAGGTGAGGATCTGCTGGCGGAGTTCGGGTCCGATGGCCTGGAGGATTTGTTGGGCTTTCATGCGCCTGGGTTCAGATAAGGGGTTGGAATTGGGCGTGGTTGCTACCACGCTGGCCGGGGGGAGGCAACAGGCAATGTCACGCCCTAGGTCACGCAATTTTTTTTGCTCTCAGCTTCCGGGTTACAAAAAAGGGTGCGTAAAGGAGGCTGTAAAAAACCGCACACAATAGTACGAGGCTGCCGATGTACCACGGCCAGGGGCCGAGCACATCCATCAGGCTCGCCTGTTCTGGCTTGTGGCATAGAAAAGCAAAATTACTGTTTAAGGTCGCATTGATCACGCCCACGATGAGCGCATAAAACAAGGTGAGGCCAACCATGCGGGGCACTGCCCAAGCACGAGGGGAGCAGCGCAGGGATGTGACCATGTGCAATGCTGTGACTACCACGCCGCCGTGTAAGAAAAAGAAAACGATGAATCGAGGTTCGGGAAAATCCACTTTGAGATTGGGCGTGATGAGGCCCTGCAAGGTGCCTGCAAGGCCAAAGAAATACACGATTTCGGCGGCTAATCGGTTGTGAGTGAGAAGGGCAATGCCACCAGCAATGCCGGCGACATCACAGAAATGCAAAGGTAGTCCGGTATCCCAAAGCAGAGTCCCGGCCTGCCAGTGGAAATAGGCAGTCCCAGGCCAATTCAGTAGCAGGAGGATGCCCAGGAGACGTTCAGCCAATGTGGCGCTAGGTGGGTGAAATCGCCGCAGGCAGGTCAATACAATGAGGGCCACTAGGCAAAGACCGAGAACGGTGAGATGGCTGGGGCCAAAAGCATGAAAAGCAGGGGGAGGCATGCGCAGGAAAGGGGAATACAGAGCAGGGTGTAAACCACAGTTGGGAATTCGTCGAGGTCATCATCTCCTCGGTATGAGTCCTCTCTCTGAGAACGGTGCCCTTTGATCGGAGTGGAAGAAGAGTCGAAAATTACAATCGCCATTCTTTCCCCATCTCCAATAACATCACCCACTTAACAGGAGAAGGCTGACCACCTTCAGATTTCATCTTCATCTCCCTATGGCCTTACGTCCCAAAGCTGCTGGCAATGCCTTCCTGATGTTTCTGGGGCTGCCTTTCATTTTGGCGGGCCTGGCAGTGGGGGTTTTTTATGGGGGTATGTTGTGGGACTGGTACCAGGCCCGGGCGTGGGTGGAGGTGCCTTGTATTCTAGAAAGCAGTACTTTGCGTGATCACATGGAGCGGCGCAGCTCGGGCTCCACCCGTGACACGCTGATGAACGAAGCGGTGGCCAGCTACCGCTACACATATTTGAATCGCCAGTATCAAGGGGATCGAGTCTCCTTCAGCCTGGGGGCTGATAACTTTGGCGATTTCCAAGAGCGTGTCTCCAATGTGCTCATGGAAGCGCGCAATTCAGGCGGTGCTTTTCGTTGCTTTGTGAGTGTGGTGCGGCCTGAGGAGTCTGTGCTGTTTCGTGAAGCTCGGTGGACGCTGTTGCTTTTTACCAGCGTGTTTCCGCTGCTGTTCCCTCTGGTGGGGGCAAACTTTTTTTGGACGGGACTGAAAGCGAGGAGAGAGCGTGCCCGCCTGCATGGACTGCAGAGCCGATATCCTGGCCAACCCTGGCGGTGGAAACCGGAGTGGGCGGAGGACTGGATCCAGCCCCAAAATCGTTCGTTGCCCTGGGTGTGGACTGCGGTCACGGGATGGATGTTTTTAGTCTGGGGGCCAATGCTGTATGCACTGATGGTGGACAGTGATGTGACGTGGGCAAATCCAGTGAGCCTGATCGGTTGTCTTCCGGCAATCCCCCTGGGCGTGTGTGGCGTGCTGACACTGCGCACCTGGTGGCAGCATGAGAGGCCAGTGCCTCAGGTGCATGTGGAGCCTCTGCCGATTCTGACGGGCGGCCCACTTTTTGCCGAAGTGGCTTTGCCTTTGAAGGAGAGGAACCTACCCTTACAAAGCGTGCTGGAGGCGCAGCTTTCCTGTTATAAAGAATCGAAGGTGTGGGACCACCGGAGAAACACAAGCATACAGCGGGAGCTTCGCTGGAAGGATACACAAAGCGTGCAGATGCTCTCCGCTATCCATGAGGAACGGGGCTCTCGCGTGACCGTGGCATTTGATATTCCGGCTTCCATCCCCGCTGAGGACCAGCAGCCGATCGGCACCGCAGAGTTTGATTTTGTCTCCTGGGTCTGGGAATTGGAATTGAACTGGGATGGGCAAAAATGGAGCTATGACATGCCTGTGTATGCTCCCAATCAACCTTTGGTTGCGCATTCTCCTGAAGCTCAAGCGGCAGCCCAAGGACAGCGGGAGGTCCAAGAAGCTCAGAGTGCGGCGTTTAGGTTGTGGCAGATGCAAAATCTGGATGCCGATGAACTGCAAATGCACTTGGCGAAGCGGCACATTGATTTTACTTTTGAAGGCGAAAGTAAAGTGTCGCTTAGTTTCGACCTGCCTCTGCGCCGATTTGCGAAGGCGCGAGGATTGCCGATTTTTTTCACTTTCATCTGGGTCAGCATCGCAGTCGGCATGGCGCGTTCTGATTTACCCCTCATCTTTCCGCTTCTCTGGGGTGGCACTTCGCTCTTACTTTTGTGGCTGCTGACGGCTCTTTTTAAATCCCGCACGCTGCACCTGGATGACCAAGTGATGAAGATCGCCTGGAAGCTAGGCCCTTACGCTCAAAACCTGCGTGTTCATCGCGAGGAGATTGTTCGGTTTCGAGTTTCCAATGCAGGACTTCGTGTAAACGGTGAGCGCTATACTGCCGTGTATTTGACGCGACAAGGCGGGGATAAAATCGTTATTTTGGACGGTCTTCCTGGTGAAAGGGTGGCAGAGAGTCTGGTGCTACTGCTGGAACAGTGGCGGAAGCAGGCTTGAATAGGTAAAGGGTCTGTGGCTTGCTGAAGGCCATGAAAGCCGTACGACCTGCAAACGTGATCGAACTGTGTCAGGCCCTGGTCCGCATCCCTTCCGTGAATCCAGACGGGGACCCAGGCTGTCCGGTGGAGCAGACCGGGGAGGCTGCCTGTGCAAAATACGTGGCGGAATTCCTCACGGACAGTGGTGCAGAGGCAGTGCTGGAGGAAGTGGAATCTGGACGGCCGAATGTGATCGGGCGCTTTCCTTCGAATCCTTCGCAGGACGGGAAGCCTAAACCGCGCATTGTTTTTGCTCCACATACGGACACCGTCAGCGTGGGCGGCATGACTGTGCCCCCATTTGGCGGAGAGGTGCGTGAAGGCCGCCTGTGGGGACGTGGGGCGAGTGATACCAAGGGCCCGATGGCGGCGATGCTCTGGGCCCTGCATGAAATGCGTGAGGAGATCCCAGATCTGCCCGTGGAAGTTCATTTCGCGGGCTTCATGTCGGAAGAATCCGCTCAGTTGGGTTCTCAGCACTTTGCCAAGACGCATGGCCCGTATGATTTTGCAATCATTGGTGAGCCCACCAGTTTAAAGACGGTCCATAAACACAAAGGCTGTCTGTGGGCGGACATTCACACCACGGGTGTGGCTGTGCACGGCTCCATCCCTGAACAGGGTGTCAATGCCATCGTGAAAATGGCCTCTTTGATACAGGCGCTGGATACAGACTTTCGCCAAAAGCTAAAGGATATAGGGGGGGAAGATCGCTGGTTGGGGCATAGCACGATCAGCCTGGGAATGATTCGTGGCGGCACGAGGTCTAATATCGTCGCAGACCACTGCGTGCTGCGGGTGGATATGCGCACCACGCCTGGGCTCTCGCGTGCAGGCGGCGCGTTGAAGATATTAACGGAGTTTGTCGCAGATCATGATGCTACGGCTCGGGTAGCGGCGCTCCCGGAAACTTTTCCGCTGGATACCAATGAGCAAAATCCCTTTGTGCAGCGTCTGGTGGACTGCGGAGCGGAGGTGACTGGGGCACCTTGGTTCTGTGATGCCGCCTTTTTAGCGGCTGCGGGGACGCCTTCTGTGGCTATCGGTCCGGGGAGCATCGTTCAAGCACATACGAAGGATGAATTCATCGCGACGGCAGATCTGGAATCTGGGGCTGACTTCTTTGTGAAATTTTTGAAGAGCTGGGCCTAACCATGAGGGGTAAACTTCTGTCGCCAGCCATTGCACATATTTTGTTAACCGTGGTGGTGGCAATGCAGGTTAGTTGTATTTCTCCAAAGAGATCGTCTGTGCGGGAGCGAGTGGATGCCTCTTTTTTTCATCCGGCCCAGCCTCCTTCGAAAGGAACTCAAAAGTGGAATCCACTCTGGTGGTTAGGCAATGCGGATGATCCTGTGCCGCCTGAGTGGTATCGTCCAGGGCAGGGTTTGCGTGGCCCGTTGTGGCAGTTAAGAAACCCTCTTCATAACTTCACATTTTATGTCATTGGTGTTCATGACAAGGATTTTGTTAGGCGTGGGAAAGAGCCTGGGGCGGTGTTTCGGCGTGGGGGTGGGTGGAATTGGGCGGTCATTGAGCATGGCTATTTGAGGTTGCCCTTTGTGAGCTATGAAGGGAGTCGTGTGCGCTTCTATGCGCTCTGGCGGGAGAAGGGAAATTTTGGTCTGAAGTTGCAGCGAAAGAAGAAGGAATAACAATGAGTGTGTAGTTGGGATAACGGAATGTTATAAAAATGTTCAAAAAATTGTGAATAACTTTTTTGCCGAACATGAAGTATGGTTGCTGTGATAATTACATGGTTGACAGGATGGTGATGGACGGCATGGTAGCCGTCCCTTCAGCGGGCAACCAACCCAACGAAGCGCGACTTAACAACCCAACTACGATTTGACACGATCCATCCTTCTTTGCCTGACAGCTATGTGCGCTCAATCCCTCGCGGGAGAAGTCAAGCTTCCAGCCACAACGCCAGCAGGCACAACAGGGCAGATCCTTCCAGGTATCCGCACCACCGCCTACACGCACAGTGAGGGGGACCATATCAAATACGGCGCTCGCACAGCGGCTGGCACGAGCCTTAAATATGGGCAATTGCGCAGTGCCGCAGCAGATTGGTCCGTTTACCCCGTAGGCACGGTCTTTCAGATCGAGGGTGATAATGCGCTCTACATCGTGGATGATTACGGTTCTGCCTTGGTGGGAACTCGCACGATCGATCTGTACAAGCCAAGCGCTACTTCGATGCGTTCTTGGGGCGTGCGGAAAGTGAGCATTCGTATCCTCAAGTGGGGCTCTTATGCTAAGAGTTTAGCCATCTTAAAGCCACGCCAATCCAAAGCCTCTCATGTGCGTGAGATGGTCTCTCGTCTGGTATCTCGTCCAGCCTAACGGAGAGTGTGATTTTTTAAACTGCGATTAGGCGTGATGCTTGATCGCAGTTTTTTTATGTTTGCTGGGGAGAGCAAGAGCTTCCGTTCGTGACAGCTTCACCAGGTTGCGGATACAAAAAATCCCACGGAGGTGAACCCGTGGGATTTAGAAAAGTGGCGTTCTGAGAGGGGTTACTTCTGTTTCGCTTCGTAACCTGCCACAGGCTTGCCGTCTTCACTGAGCTTGCCGCAGGACCAAAGGAGGCCACGGGCGACGAGATCAAGAAAGACGGGGTCACTCATCGTTTCATTGTTGTGGCCCATGGTGGTGCCAAAGACTTTAGATTTACCGTAACTGTTGACCCACACCAGGAAGTGGTCTTTTTGGGTATCTTCGCCAAAGGCTTTAGCAAGTGGGACGAAGTTTTCCCAAAGTTTGTCGTTCTTGTAGAGCTCGTCTTTTTTATCGAGCCATTCACTCGGGAAGCCTTTCATGACGGGGTGCTCAGGAGCGACGTTCTTGACCAGCAGATCGCGATTCTTCTCATGGCTCATGGAAGTCTGGCCCAGGCACTTGCGCCATTCGTCGGTCTGGGCAGCGCGGTAGCTGTGGGTGGAGCAATGCAGCATCACGGCTGGCACACCGTCGTGGTGGGCTTTCGCGATGCGGTTGACAAATTCTACGTCGGTCACGCCGCCGAAGCATTCGTTGTGCAAGACCACATCGTAGCCTTTCGCCCAGTCTTCTTTCTCGTAGATGCTGATCTTGTGCATCTTGTCCTTTTTACCTTCGGGGCCTTCTTCATGGACGACGGTGAATTCGACATTCGCGCGAGCGCTGAGGCCTTCGGCGAGGATCATCTTTTGGTTTTCGTAGTCGTGACAGCAGCCGCCGGTGACCATCAGCACCTTCAGGGGGGGCGAGGAGGCAGGATCTGCAGCTAGGGTAAACGCAGCGACGACGCCGAGCGCGAGGAGCGGGAGAAGGAGTGCTTTCATGGTGGGAACAATTAAACGCAGCAGAAGATAAATTCTGGAAGAAAACCGCGAGTGAGATCAAGCTTCCTGCGCAGGAGCCTCAACCGGAGTTTCCTGAGCTTCGACGACGGCAGGCGGCGTGGGCGCAGCCGGTTTGCGTAGCAGGCGTGCGGCGTAAAAGCCATCATGACCGGTTTCAGCAGGATTGATTTTCAGTTCTTCCTCGAGGGTCCATTGGTCGCCATGGGCTGCGAGGAATTTTTGAACTTGCAGCTCATTTTCTCCCGGAAGGATGGAGCAGGTGGCATAGACCATTTTGCCTCCAGGTTTCACCAGGGCGCTGTATCGGGTCAAAATGTCCTGTTGCTCGATGATGAGGCGATCAATTTCCTCGTTGCTGAGTTTCCATTTGGCATCGGGATTCCGGCGTAAGACGCCGAGGCCGGAGCAGGGGACATCCAGCAAGAGGCGGTCGGCATAACCCGCGAGGCGTTTCAGCGTCTTGGTGCCTTCGATGACGCGGGTTTCTGCCACGTCCACACCCGCACGTGCAGCACGGCGGCGGAGCTCGGTGAGTTTCCAGTCATGTACATCGAGGGCGATGATTTTACCCTTATTTTGCATGAGGGCACCGAGGTGCAAAGTTTTGCCTCCCGCACCTGCGCAGGCGTCCACCACTTTCATTCCAGGCTCGACCTGAAGGAAAGGGGCCACGCATTGAGAAGACGCATCTTGGACTTCAAACATGCCTTCTTTAAAAGCAGCCATGCCAAAAACATTGTACCGCTGGCGCATGTGAAGTGCGGTGGGGATTTCCTTCAGGGTCTCGGTGGTGAATCCATCCTGGGCCAAGCGTGTTTTGAGACTGCGACGTTCCGTCTTCAGGGTGTTGACGCGCAAATAGACATCGGCAGGCTTGTTTAGGGTTTCACGGATGGCTGGCCAGGCTGCGCCGAGTTCGCGACTCAGGCGGCTTTCCATCCAGTCTGGGATGGAGTGGCGCAGGGCTGGGGAAACTTCTTGTTTAGAGCGTTCGATGATGGCTCCGCGGCGGACGCCATTCACTTCATCGAAGAAAGGCAGTTCGTTTTCTGCCATGATCCAGTAAGCGCTCCAGACGTGCCAGAGCTTTTCTGGAGTGAGGAGTTCAGGATGGTTGTGCTCCGAATCTGGCAGACCAGCGAGGTGCCAGTACCAGCGCCAGTGCCGGACGATTTCGTAAATGGCCTCTGCGAAAAGCCGGCGGTCGCGGCTGCCCCATTTGGGGTGTTTTTTGAAGGCGAACTCCACCACCTTGTCGGCGTAGCGGCGGTCCACAAAGACGTCCCGCAGGGAGCTGATAATCTGGGCGATGAGGTGGTAGTGCAGTTTCACAGGTAGGACCGCTCCGTTCGCCTCGGAAGGGGCGATGTGCAAGCCGTCCGTGGGGCATCGGCCATCGGAACCGCAAAATCGTGCTCTTCAAGTTGCTGCTAGATAAACCTGGGGGCCCCTTGCTCAGGCCCCCAGGTGAACTCCACAGAATTAAGCAGGAACGACACTGCGGACCTGAGTGGCGATGCCCAGGAAGGCAGCGGAAGCGGCCGAGCCTGTCACATCTTCGAGGGCGATGGGATGCCCTTCATCGCCAGCTTCGCGCACCGTCATTTCAATCGGGATCTGGCCCAGCAAAGGCACGCTGAGGCGCTTCGCTTCGTGCTCACCGCCACCTTTGCCAAAAATGTGGTAGATCTGGCCATCGCTGGGGCAGACGAAGTAGCTCATGTTCTCGATGATGCCGAGGATGGGCACATTCACTTTCTGGAACATGGAGACGGCTTTTCGGGCATCAATGAGCGCCACTTCCTGAGGGGTGGTGACGATGACAGCCCCGTCCAACGCCACGGTCTGCACGATGGTGAGCTGGATGTCCCCTGTGCCGGGGGGGAGATCAATGATGAGGTAGTCGAGATTGTCCCAGGCGCACTGGCGGAGGAACTGCTGGGTGTATTTCGTGGCGATGGGGCCGCGCACGATGACCGCAGCGTCATCTTCCAGCAGGAAGCCCATGCTCATCAGTTGGATACCGTATTTTTCAATGGGGACGATCTGCTGCTCCTCATTCTGAAACGGGCGCTCGGTGGTGCCAAACATGTGGGCAATGCTGGGGCCGTAGAGGTCACAATCGCACAGACCCACGCGGGCACCGGTTTTGGCCAGAGCGATAGCGAGATTAGAGGCGACGGTGCTTTTACCCACGCCACCTTTGCCGGAACCGACGGCGATGACTTTTTTTACCCCAGGGATGGAAGACTTTGGCAGACGATCCGCCGAGCCAGCCACGGGATTGGGCGGCTCCTTGATGTCGAAGTTCAGCTTCGCTTCGGTCACGCCGGGCAGCTTTTGCAAAACGTCCACCGCTTGTTCGTGGATGAGGCGCGGGATATTGGGATCGCGCGTGGCGACGGAGATTTCGACGGTCACCTTGCCGCCCTCAATCGTGATGTCTTTGACGAGGCCAAAGGAAATGATGTCGCGGCTAAAACCTGGGTAACGAACTTGGGCCAGCGCCTGGCGGATGTCGGAGTCGGTGGGCATATCGGGGGTTGGGATACGCTTCGCTAACGGCGGCGGAACAAAACTCAAGCGGGTTTCATTCGACCTGGCGACTCATATTGAGACATCCAAAAATTGTTTCGGTGACGTTATTATCTGTGAGACAACCAAAAACTCCCAAGTAAGAGGCGTAGGCTGGAAACAGCCTGCGCTTCTTCATTTGAGGGTAGGATTCTCAAAACAGATCTGAATACATTTCATGGGCCATATCGCGGCTCAGGCCCAGGATTTCCTTGGGGCAGCCGAGGTGGCGACAGGCGTCAATGATGGAGCGGCATTCAGAGGCATTCAGCTTGCGGATGGCGTGTTTAACCCGGGCGATTTGCCCCGTAGAGACGCTGATTTCGTCCAAGCCTAGACCGATCAATAGAGGCAGCACCTCCACATCCGCCGCCATTTCGCCGCAAATGCAAACGCGAATGCCAGCCCTGCGCGCGGCCTCCACTGTCAGCGCGATGAGACGTAAAACGGCGGGGTGAGTCGGGCTGTAGAGATCTGCCACACGTTCATTGAGGCGATCCACGGCCAAGGTGTATTGGACGAGGTCATTGGTGCCGAGGCTGAAGAAATCCACCTCCGTGGCGATGAGGTCCGCCGTGAGGGCCGCGCTGGGGATTTCGATCATGGCACCGATCTCCACCTGCTGGGGGGGCGGATAACCTTCGGCGCTGAGTTCGTTGGCGCATTCATCCAGCAATTCTTTAGCGGCACGCACTTCCCCCACATCGCTGACCATGGGGAACATGATGCCGATGGGGCCTTGGGCGGCTGCCCGGAGGAGGGCGCGAAGTTGGCGCTTAAACATGTCCCGACGGCCCAAGGATACGCGGATACCACGCCAGCCGAGGAACGGATTTGGCTCTTGCTCACTGGCGAGTTGTTCGTCCACCTTGTCCCCACCAATGTCCAAAGTGCGGAAGATGACCTGCCCTGGAGCGATGATTTTGACAGCGCGGGTGTAGTTGTCTGCGAGCCAGTCCTCAGTGCCTTCGGGGTCTTCTAGATAGAGGAATTCGGTGCGGAAGAGGCCTACATTCGCTGCGCCACTGTCCCGGATATCTCCCATCTCCTCCACGAACTCGGCATTTGCACAGACTTGGATAGCCATCCCATCCAGAGTGACGGAGGGCTGGTGCCGTGTCTCATGCAGGGCATCTTCACGCTTTTCTGCCTGCTGCTCGCGTGAGCGATATTTGGAAAGGGTAGCCGGGGTGGGGTTGAGGATCAGTGCCCCTTCATCACCATCCAGGAGGACGGGATCGCCCGAGTGCAGCTCGTCCGTGATGCCATGCAGACGCACTACGGCGGGCAGGCCAAGGGAGCGAGCGATGATGGCCGCATGGGAATTCCCACTGCCTGTTTCGATGGCAAAGCCGAGCACTTTGCTACGGTCCAACTGCACGGTGTCTGACGGGGTGAGATCATGTGCGACAATGATCACAGGATCATCGAACATGGGGTGCTGCAGGAGCTCGCCCCGCAGGTGGCGCATCACGCGGTGGGTGATGTCTTTGATGTCGAGAAAGCGTTCGCGTAGGTAGGAGTCGGCGAGGCCGCGCAGAGCATCCATGTGCTTGCACATCAGGCGGTAGTAGATCGCGTCCACGCAGATCAACTTCTCCCGAACTGTTTTTTCCACATGTTTCCGGATGGAAACGTCCTCTAGGATTAGAAGGTGGGTGTCAAAGATGTCCGCTTCAGCGCTGCGTTCTTCCGTGGAGACCATCTCCTTGAGTTCCTCAATCTCGCGATGAGTGGCATCCATGGCGATATGCCAGCGGGCGAGTTCGGCTTCTACTTCGTCGGCCGTGATTGGATCGGCATCGGGCTCATCGAAGTCTTCTCTCAGCACATGCACTACGGCATGCGCCACACCGGAGGAAACTGCGGTTCCCTGCCAAGTTCTCTCCTGTGTAAGCGCTTCCTGAGTCATCGGCCTCCAGATTGGCGGGGACTGGCGGATTTCGCAAATGAGAAACCCCGACTCCGTGAAACTCTTACCAAGGAAGAGAGAAGGTCTTCACCGTGGACATGAACTTGATGGCCTCAATGACGCCCTCTTTAATGCCCAGTCCGCTGTCCTTCACCCCGCCGAAGGGGGACAACTCCAGCCGGTACCCGGGGATTTCATTGATGTTCACGGTGCCAGCACGAATGCGTTTTACGGCCGTGAGGGCAGTCTCCAGGCTGCGGGTGACAACGGAAGAACTGAGTCCGTAAGGGGTGGAATTGGCCAGAGCAAGCGCGTCTTCCAAGTCACTCACTGGGAAAATGGGAGCGATGGGGCCGAAGCATTCGTTTTGGGCGATGTAAGAAGTACGCGACACATTGGCCAGGATGGTGGGCTGAAACTGTGCCCCTCTCCTTGTGCCTCCGGCCAAAAGCTGCGCGCCCGAGGCCAGCGCGTCCTGCACTGCTTTTTCTAGATTCATGGCCGAACGCTCATCAATCACCGTGCCCACACGAGTCGCCTCATCTGTGGGATCTCCGTACACATACTCGGAGGCCTTGGCGACGAATCGCTCCGTGAAATCCACCAGGACTGCCTGATGCACCAGGAGACGGCGGGCAGAGGTGCAGCGCTGGCCGCTGTTGCGAAAGCTGCCTTCGCAGGCCAGCAGCGCAGCGAGATCCAGGTCTGCATCTTCCAGCACCAGCATGGGAGAGTGCCCACCTAGCTCCAGGCATAATTTTTTGTAACCTGCCGTGGCGGCAATGTCTTTGCCCACGGCAGCGCTGCCTGTGAAGGTCACCAAGTCAATGCGCTCATCCTGAATCATCGGACGGGTAATAAGATCCAGATCTCCATGAATCACGCTGAGCATCCAGCCGGGCAGTCCGCTCGCATAAAGAACCTCTGCTAACCGTACGGCAGTGAGGGGCGTTTTTTCTGAAGGTTTGAGGATGATTGGAGCCCCTGCGGCGATGGCGGGTGCCAGTTTGTGTGCTACCTGATTGAGCGGGTGGTTGAAGGGGGTGATCGCAGCAATGAGGTTAAGGGGCTCTCGTGTGGTGAAAATCTTTCGCGCTTTGCCCCCAGGAGCAATGTCACAAGAGAAGACCTCACCATCATCTCTTAGAGCTTCCATGGCGGCAAAGCGAAAGACATCGCAGGCCCGTCCGACTTCATAACGCGTTTCACGCAGGCACAGGCCTGACTCGGCCGTGATGAGCTGGGCAAATTCTTCGGTCCGCTCCTGCAAAGCGCTCGCGGTTTGCTGAAGGATGACGCTTCTCTGATAACGATTGAGGGCCGGGCCAGCCCGCAGGCTGGTCTGAATCGCTTCTTCAAGCTGGGCCGGAGTGATGCGGGCGACACGGCCCACAAGTTCGTTGTTCCAGGGATTGAAGACTTCGAGGCGGTCCTCACTTTCAATAGGCCTGCCGGCGATGTAACTGGGGAGATCAAGTGACATAACAAGAAGTGTTTAAGGGGCGATGGCAACGCGCAACCAGCGGCGTTTCTCAGTAAGGGCAATGGCTTCGCCCAGAGCGGCAAGAGGCAAGGCAGGACTCACTAATTTTTCAAAAGGAAGGACTTCCTGCTGGGCGGCGAGAAATTCCAGGCCCGTGGTCAGATGCTGCGGCGCATAGTTGTGCACGCCCCGGATGGTGAGGCACTTTCTCAGCACGGCTTCCCCAGTCAGATCCAGCGCTGTTTCTGGATGCACCATGCCAGCCCAGACGTAGGTGCCACCCGGGCGCAGCAAGGCGATTCCGTCCGGGATCACTGCAGCAGACCCAGTGACCTCCAAGGCCAGATCTACCCCACCTCCAGATTCTTCGAGGATGCGTTTTTTCATGCCTTCATGGGCTTGGATGGCGATGCCACCAAACTCAGGCACCAGGGCTAGCCGCTCTTCCGAAAGGTCTGTACAAAAGACACGCTCGACCCCGCGATAACGCAGCCAAGCACAGGCGTAAAGACCGAGCAAGCCGCCCCCCTGCACGAGGGCTGTGCGGAGCGGGGAAGGGGATTTAAAAGGCGCTTCAAGCGCATTCACAATCGTTGCCAGTGCACAATTCGCCGGGGCTACCAGGGTATCTGGCAGGCTGTCCGGCACGGGCAAAACAAAAGTCCCGGCCCGCAAGACCATATGACTGGCATAGCAGCCGTTGAGACCTGAGCCATCCCGCAGTGCCGCATGCCCGTATTTAAAAAGCTGGGTGCATTTTTGCGGCAGACCCCATTGAGTGCAGGCAGGGCATTTCCCACAACTGTCGGCCAGGGTCCAGGTAACGCGCTGACCTTCGCTGAAACCGGGCCGCTCACTGGCCACGATGCGCCCAATCGCTTCATGTCCAAGCACGCAGGGAGTCGGTGCGCCACGGCGACCGGAGACCGTGTGAAGATCCGATCCGCAGACGGTGGCTAGGGTGATTTCCACCAGCATTTCTCCAGGATTCAATGCGTCCGGCAGTGGTAGGGTGCGGGATTCGAAAGGCAGGCCGGGGCCTTGGAAAAGCTGGATGCGGGCGTGATTCATCGGCGGATGAAGAGGGCTAAAAAGGCGCTGCAAAGGGCGAAGATGGCGACGATGGGAAAGACGAGAGCGGTGTTTTCCACACCCGGCGTAAAGGACCAAGGATTGTGCTGTACGCACCACCCCACCAGAGGTTCGCCCAGACCTGCCATGGCATAGGCAAAGCAGTTCATGATGCCTACCGCCGTGCCAGCACGTGCCCGGCCTAACAAATCAGGGGCCAAGGCCCAAAAGGCAGACTGGGGGCCATAGGCAAAAAAGCCGCATAAGAACAGCAGTGGAAGACCCAGACTATGCCCACGAGGCAGCACATACATGGCTGTGGCGGAGATCGCCGCCAGGAGCATGAAGGACGAGATGACCCCTGACCTGCGAGACTGGCAAAAACGGTCCGAGATCCAGCCACTCGCTACGGCACCCAAGGCCATGCCTAACGGCAGGGCCACACTGATCCACTTGCCAGCATGATCACTTTTAAAGTCCTCTCCCAAAAAGTGCACAGGTACCCAAATGAGCAGGCCGTAACGAACCGTGTTTTGAAAACCGATGGCCAGCCCTGCCAACAATAAACGCCCATTCGTCAAGGCCGTGGTATAGCGTTGCCAGGACGTTTCTTGGACGGCAGGTGTTTGCTCACCCGGAGTTCCGGCATCATCTTCAAAGTCGGCAAAGCCTATCTGGGAAGGCCGGTCACGGGCAAAGATCCAGACGACCATGCCGCCCACAAGCATCAAGATGACGGGCAGGCGAAAGATCCAGCGCCAGTCCAGCTTCAGCACATCCAGAATAACCAAGGATGTGACAAAGGAAAGGACTGAAGAAAGACCGGCGGCGAGAACGTAAAAACCAAAGGCTTTGCCTCGCTCATTTGCGCCGAACCAGTTTGCCACCAGTCGGCTGCCGGGTGCCCAGCCCATGCTTTGCGCCAGCCCGTTGAGCCCCCAAGCTGTGGCCATGCTTTTAAAGCCGAGTCCAAAACTCGTCAGCCAATTCAGAAGAAACGAAGCTCCCGCCCCCAGGGCCATCATGCGCCGACCGCCGAATCGATCTCCCAGATTGCCATTGATGGCCTGTCCTAGCGCATAACTCCACAGCATAGCAGCGCTGATCCAGCCCAGAGTTTCTTTGCTCAAACCCAGTTCCTTCTGGATGCCTGGAATGGCGAAACCAAAGGTCTGGCGTCCTGTGTAATAAAACAGGTAGCAGAACATCACCGCGCCCATCACCCGCCATTGGGCATGTTTGAACCTGGGATCGCTGTGGGGCGTGAGGCTCATGCTGTGTGAGTGCCGTTGCAGGTGATTTCGAAGATGTCGAAGTTCCTCACATCTGCTCTGGCTCGGCCTGAATAGGTGGCATTCAGGGGCTCGCTAAAAAGCAGCGGCACCATTTCCTCATACCGCCCGCCGTGACTGCGCAGCC
Organism: Prosthecobacter dejongeii; assembly: GCF_014203045.1. Classification (NCBI taxonomy): domain Bacteria; kingdom Pseudomonadati; phylum Verrucomicrobiota; class Verrucomicrobiia; order Verrucomicrobiales; family Verrucomicrobiaceae; genus Prosthecobacter; species Prosthecobacter dejongeii. The sequence goes on along the minus strand of NZ_JACHIF010000009.1, from coordinate 2,902 downwards.
CACCCTCGATGGCCTTTAAATCATGCCAGTCAGGGGAGCGGCCCAGCACCACATCCCGACCACTGGCCACCACGAGATCTCCCATGCGATCTTCGGGCAGTTCCATCAGGCGTGCCGCTGTGCTGCGGTCATGGCACTCGGTGATGCCCTTTCGCAGCGCCAGCCAGTGCTGAATGGCAGCGACGTCGGCTCCCTCCGGCACGTGGATTTGGGCAAAGGAACCGAGGGCTCCATGATGCACAACGTAGGGATCGGTGATCGGCAAAATGACGCGGAAACCAGGACCAAAAGCGGCCTCCAGTTCGGTTTCCAGATAGATCACATTCGGGGTTCCCTCAGCGGTCTGTTTATCATTCATCCCATGGTCTGCCGTCACCCCGACGATGGCCCCAAGAGCGATAAGCTTGCCGATCTCCTCATCAATCGCTGCGTAAAAATCCACCACTTCCGGTTCCTGCGGGGTGTGTTTGTGTTGCATGTAGTCCGTGGTCGAAAGATACAGGAAATCGGCCCGCCCAGCAGCCAGCAGAGCTGCCCCGGCGCGCAAAACATAGACACTGGCCTCACCGCTATAAATCTCCGGCTGGGGACCGCAAAGAGCCTCCACATCCGCGATGCCGTGCGTCTCCATCACGGCGGAGCGTGCTTTCTCCGTGGAGAAGGCAATGCCGCCTTCGGAGATGAGGCCCGAGGCAAAAATGTCTCGCAGCTTTTCCTTGGCGGTCACTACGGCCACTTTTCGGCCTGCGAGTTGCGCGTGACGGAAGATCGTTTCCGCACGCAGATATTGTGCGGAGTTCATCATTACTTCCTGACCCGTGATGTTATCGAAAAAGAAATTGCCGCCGATGCCATGCACGCTGGGGGGCACGCCCGTGACGATGCTGGAGTTGTTGACGTTGGTGAATGTGGGCATGGCTGCCCGGGCAAAACCACGCCAGCCTTGCAGGCTCAATTGGGCGAGATGGGGCATCCTGCCTTGGGCCAGGGCGACATCCAGGTATTCATCGGCTGAGCCATCTAGGCAGATGACGACGATGGGGCGTGCTGGTGGAGAGTAGGTGCGCCCGTTGACGGAGAAAGAGACAGCATTTGGCATAAGTGGTTAGGCTGGGGTGAGATCGGAAAGGCTCAGTTGGTAGGTAAAGACACGTTCACCGTCTTTGTTGACGAGTTCGGCACTCAAGCGGGGCGGCGTCACGTTCGAGTCAATGTCCATGATGAGAAACACGTGGGGTTCCACGGCGCTGCGAACGAGGTCAGGGTGATAAACATTCAGAGCGGCGATGGTGCTGCTGTGGATGGGGGAGGCGATGAACTGTATGAGGTCATAACCCACGGTTTTTTGGGTCGGATACTTCAGCACACGGCTAGCATGGATGTCCCCGCCGATGTAGATCACTCCAGGGATCTGGTGGTCGCCGATGAACTTTTCCAGCGCCTTGCGCTCATGTACATAGGTGCCCCAGTCATCCAGTTCCTTGTTTTCCTTGTCATCCCAGATCATGCCGCAGGCCAGTAGCTTGAAGGGAGCCGTGGAGGCCAGGAGTTTCTCCTGAAGCCATTGCCACTGCTTTTGGCCTAACAAAGTGGGTTTCGTGGGGCTGGCATAGGACGCTGCCGTCATGGAAAACCAGCGAGCATCCAGCATGAAAACCTCGACAGGGCCATAGCGAAAACAGGTGTAAATGCCCTCTTGACCATCACCAAAGGAGGCCTGAGGACGATAGCGCGTGTAGGCCAGACGGCTATTTTCCTTGCCTGGTAGCAGACCGCAGGTGTCATTGCCGCCAAAGTCATGATCGTCCCACGTCCACCAGCAAGGACGGCTTCGGAGCAACTCTTGGTATTCCGGCACGGCGGCGAACTCTTGGTGTCGGCGTGTCTGGATGGCTAAATCGGTGCTATCTATATAAGGAGTGTCTCCAATGAGTATCACGGCATCCACCTTCTCCTCGGCCATGCGCTTCCAAACTGCACGGCTACCCGCGTCTTCTCTGGCGCAAGAGCTGATGGCGAGGCGGACCTGGCTCGACCGATTTACCGCAGGTGCAGTTCTCAGGACTTGCTCCTTTGCTGCGGCCAATGGCCTATCTCCCGCAAGGATCCGGTATCGATATCGTGTGTCTGCTGCTAGTCCTTCAATCTTCCAGTGCAGGCAGAGATCGTGTTCAGGCTGGGCGTGAGCGATGACACTTATTGTCTCACCACCTGTTTCTGGGGTGATTTGCAGCACATACTCCCCAGATGTCTGCGCACGCATCCAGATAATACTCGCGTTTTCCTCGGTGTGTCCCACCAATGGCCCAAGCAGCGGAACAGATGGTGTGTCCAGAGGCGGGACTGAAAAAGCCGAACTCGCTCCCAAGGCCAAAGCCGATGAAAAAAACTCCCGACGTTTTAGCAGGGATTCAAGAGGACGAGGATGATCTGCCATGGAAAGTTAAACTATAGAGTCATAAAGTTTCTTTCAAGAAACAATGTTGGCACAATTCAAACTCGGAAGTGTGGGCAATCCCCGGAATTTAGGAAATCGTCTCCGCAGGGGGTGATTGGCGGGTCTGAAAGCCAATCAGAAGAGCCTTTAAAGTGAGGTCACCACAAAAAGAGGGGCTTTGCCTCCGCAGTGACACCGCATGGTTGGTCTGCTTCTAGGCTGATGTTAGGCTCAAATCTCTCATGGCGGCAGCCTTCATCCCTGGCGCGCAAGCGCCAGGGGTGACTATCAATATTGGTTAGGGGGTGGGGGTGGAGTGGGGAAGTTGGGGTGTTTTTTTGGGAAGAAAGGGAGTTGGGCGGGTGAGGAAGCGTTAAAAACGGTGATTTTGGGGGTAAAAGAGGGTTTTTGGGGATGGAGGAGTGAAAAAACCTTCAAAAAAGAGTAAAAAGGAGTTGCGGGGAA